>JBBJOX010000262.1:0-4340 GCA_037724245.1 Thermomicrobiales bacterium
TTGTCGGGTCTGGAACGAGCGTTCGATCGCGCAGATGACTTCGGTGACGAGGACGCCCTGCTCGACACCCGGGCCAACCGGCTGATTGGTGATCAGTCCGGTGGCCCAGGCCTGGGCCATCCAGATTGGCGCACCGACTTGAGCGATTCCGATTCGGCTACCCAGTGTGCCCGCTGTCCGCAGGCGATCGGTCGTCACGTCGAGGCCCTGCCGAATCGGATCGCCGGAGATAGCACCTTCGGTCCCGATGAACTGGAAACGGAAATCGACGATCGCTGGATGGGCGTCTGGAAGAATCCAGGCAGATGTCAGCGACGCTGTGGTTCCATCGTCGAAGCAGATCAGCGCATGCACTACATCCTCGGTGTCGATACCGCGTTGCGCCAGTTGGCCTTGCGAGGCAACCGCCGAGACCGAGACTGGGTTGCGCCCGGAGAACCAGAGCAGCATATCGACGGAATGCGGCATCAGAAACCAGGCGGGAGAGGACCTTGCAGCCCATGAAAGCATTTGGGTTGGAACGAACCAGGTATTGGACAACGTGGCCGAGGAGGTGAGATGAGTACCGACGGCACCGGATTCGATTGTTCGCTTCGCCGACAACACGTGCGGATTCCATCGGTTTTCGAACCCAACCAGGCACTGGGCTTCACCATGATTCACGGCATCGCGGATCGCCCAGGCATCGGCCAGCGTCATCGCCAACGGCTTTTCGATGAGCACATGTTTGCCGGCCAGTGCCGCGGATATCGCTGCCTCGCGGTGGGCAAAGTCCGGCGTCGCGATAACGATGGCATCCGGGTCGATTTCGTGAAGCAGTTTGTCGTGCGAGGAGACGACCGGGATGCCGGTAGAGGCAAACGTCGATTCGGCGACGGTCGGTGCGGGCTCGGCGAATGCAACGACGTCAATGCCGGTTACGTCTGCCAGTGCCGACGCATACATTTGCCCGCGCAGGCCAGCTCCGACGATCCCGATTCTAACCATGGCGAGACTCCTCAGGAATGAGATGTGAACGCGGCTAGAAGAGGGTGAATCCACCGTCGACGGTGACAATGGAGCCGGTCATGAAACTCGATGCCTCGCTGGCCAGAAACACGACGACTCCGCCGAGTTCGTCGGGATAGCCGAACCGCTTCATTGCCGCAGGATCGACGCAGTACGGTTTGTACTCTGGCTGATCGACCGGTGACATCTCGGTCAGGAAGTAACCGGGTGCCATCGCGTTGACGCGAATGCCGTACGGTGCCCATTCCGCCGCCAATGCCTTGGTCAGTTGATGAACCGCTGCCTTCGAAGCGAGGTAGGCCGGTTGCCAGCGTGGCTGATTGACGATGTAGGCGGACATGGAACCGACGTTGACGATCGTGCCAGTTCCGCGCTCGGCCATTCTCCGACCGACCGCGCGACTGCAATGCCAGACACCATCGACATTCGTCGCCATGATCGACGACCAGTCAGCGTTGTCTGCGTCGAGCGCGGTGTGGGCAACGGAAATACCAGCGTTGTTCAGCAGGACATCGATTGGTCCGAGGCGGTCGCTGATCGTGGCAACGGCGTGCTCCACGGAATCGACGTCGGTAACCTCAAGGGCGACACCGAGCGTAGCGAAACCGAGTTCGGCCAGTTCTGCTGCCGCAGTTACGGCGTCGGCTTCAGTTCGTGCGGTCACGGCGACACTGGCTCCGGCCTCGCCGAGCGCCTGAGCCATCGCGCGTCCGAGACCGCGGTTGCCACCGGTCACCATTGCGACCTTGCCAGCCAGGGAAAATCTGTCGAGGACCGTCATGACATGCTCCACACCACTGCATTGAGGGCAGGAGATTTCCCTAGCCCCATCAGTGGCGATTAGACCGTATCAATCCGGGTTTGGCAATCAGCCAGGTATTCAATCGGTTGTCGCAGGCTCGATTGACTGGGCAG
Organism: Thermomicrobiales bacterium; assembly: GCA_037724245.1. Taxonomy (GTDB): domain Bacteria; phylum Chloroflexota; class Chloroflexia; order Thermomicrobiales; family UBA6265; genus JBBJOX01. The sequence continues at coordinate 1,924 of JBBJOX010000262.1, forward strand.
ATTCGCCAAGGTAAATGTACGACTGATCGAAGGTCCAGTCCTCGATGGTTTCGATGTCCATCTCGAGGCGGGGGTGGAGCGGATCGATCTGCTTGGTCAGGTGGAGATCGACGACGGTGCGATCATCGAAATGCAGGGCTTCGGCAACGGAATCGATGGCGATTTTGAGTCCGCCATCGAGGTCACGCTTGAGTGGAGTCTCGAAATAAAAGGTCATGTACATGCCGACCAGGCTACGCCGGATCTGCGCCTCGATCAGGGGATCCCACGTTGGTTGTTGGCGCAACGAAGAGATGAGCGCCAGAACCTGATTCTTGAACTTTCTTGCGCCCGCACTCAGGACCCGCCGCTTGCCTGCCTGCACATACTGGCTGTTGATGCCCGGTGGTAACGGCAGGGTGAGGTGGAGTGAAACCGGCCGGGTTTCGCTCACTGCTCGATGCGCTCGAGATGCCCAACCAGTTCGACATGATGTGTTTGTGGAAACATGTCGAAGGCTTCGACACTGCGCAGCGCGTAGCCACCGTCGATGATGCCGCGGATGTCACGGGCGAAGGTGGCGGGATCGCAGGAAACAGCAGCAACGTGCGCCGGCTTCAGGCGAAGAATCCGTTCGACAACCTGCGGACCAGCACCGGTGCGTGGCGGATCGAAGACGAGCATGGCAACGCGGCCTAATGGAGATCGATCGCCGGCAATCCAGCGCTCGACTGCAGCCGCGACCATTCGGCCGTTTTTCTGATTGGCATGGGCCATATTCTCGTCGAAGAAAGATTTGGCGGCCTGGTGGTTTTCGACCCCGACAACGCGTGGGAAGCGCTTGGCCAGCGGTACGCTGAACAACCCGACGCCGCAGTAGAGATCGATCGCGATGCCCTTGTGCTTGCGTGCCTGATCGGCAATCCGAATCACCGATTTGAGCAGGAGCTCCGCGACCGGAATGTTGGCCTGGAAGAAGTTCTCGGCAGCATAGCGATAGGTGTACCCACCGACGGTGGTCTGGACAAACTTGGAGCGCGACGTTTTTGTCGGCTCGAGCACGCTGCCGAGATCACCGGCGACCGCCCGATACTCTTTGGCGCCGGCCGGTACGATGCCAGTTGCAAAATCATCGCGCAGGGCAGTCAGCTGATCCTGAACCGATTGAATCAGCACCGGACTCTCTGCGACATCGACAATCCGGTGACTGTTCGGCGCAAAATAGCCAATCCGCTGGTGTTCGTGATCGACTTGAAACTCGGCACGGCTCCGGTATCCCCATTCGTTGGGAGAGGCCGCGACCGTAATGTCGGGAACGTCCTCGAGCTTGGCGATGCGGCGAAGACTGTCCTCGATGATTCCGGCCTTGATGGTCAGCTGTTCCTGATACCCGATGTGCTGGAAATCGCAGCCACCGATCTGTTCGGGATCGCTGATTCGTGGCTCGACTCGCATCGGCGATGGATCGACTACATCGAGCAGCTCTCCGTGCAGCACGTTGCCCTGCTTGCGAATGATGCTGGCGTGGACGGAATCGCCGGGTGCGGTCAGTGGAACGAACACGGTGTCTTCGTCGGCAAATCCGATTCCCCGGCCTTCACCGACGATGCGATCGATAGTTACCATGCGCACATCGGGAACGGTTGGGCGCTCCTGCTGTGGTCTGGGTGGTGGCCGGTTGGCATTGCGATTTGGGTGGGATCGGAAACCCTGTGATCGAAGTGGCGATGCCTTGCTGCCTGCCTGGCGGCTGGCGCGTCTGGTTCCTGCCGGGGCACCGGGACTGGATGGGCGGGAACGTCTGGTTCTGGGAGCGTGCATGAAGTACCTGTCGTTGGTGTACGGAGATGAACTCTTGTTCTCTTCCATTGTAACGGGAGTAGTCGAACGATTTCGGACATACTGGAAGCCGACATTCAGGCTGTGGCAGTTCGGGAGTTCGGTGGATACAACGCAACATGCAGAAACCCGCCCCTGGCGGCTGGTGGTTCTGATCTCCGGGGCAGGTCGGACGCTGGGGTCTTTGATCGACGCGATCGAACGCGGAGATATGAACGCAGAGATTGTCTGCGTCATTTGCTCGCGTTCCGATGTGATGGGCGTCGCCGTGGCGCACAATGCGGGTTTGCCATGCCGAGTCGTAATGCCGCGAAATTTCGAATCGCGTGAGGAATACAGCACGGCGATGTACGCCACGATCTCCAGGTTCAATCCGGATCTGGTGCTTCTGGCAGGCTATCTGCGCCAGCTCGATATGCCGGATGCCTGGTCTCGCCGGGTGCTGAACATCCATCCATCACTGTTACCGGAAACGCTCGCCTACGCCGCCGGCAAGGGGATGTATGGCATTCATGTTCACCGGGCTGTGCTGGAACACGGGGACACCGTTTCCGGAGCGACGGTTCATGTTGTCGAAGCAGCCTACGACAGCGGTCCGC
>JBBJOX010000263.1:0-4339 GCA_037724245.1 Thermomicrobiales bacterium
CCAGATCCGCATTCCAAACGACGCTAGCCGCAAACCATCAGGTAGGGTTAGCCCTCCCCCGGGTCGCCAGTCGCGTGATCAACTGCGCGAGCACCCGAATGCCCACAGCAGTATCAGCTTTGGTGATCGATTCGGCGGGGTTATGGCTGATGCCTCCCTCGCAGCGAAGAAATAGCATCGCCACTGGCGCAATCGCCGAAACGGAGACCGCATCGTGGCCAGCACCGCTCGCCAGCAATCTAGGCTCGATTCCTTGCGACTGCAGAATTTCCGTCAGTTCATGGATGAGACCGGTATCCATCGGAGTCGAATGTCCACCAGGAATCGGGTGTACCTCGATTGCAACACCACTCTGCTCTGCAGCTCCGGCAATCGCCAAAAGGATCTTTTCGACGGCCAGTACGCGCACGTCATCTAGGAAATGACGGATGTCGATCGTGAACGTCACTGATCCCGGAATCACGTTCTTGGCGTTCGGAGTAACATCGAGCGATCCAACAGTCGCTACAAGGCCATCCGTATCGACGCCGATTTGGCGGATGGCAACTACGCACTCAGCAGCTGCTACCAGCGCATCGCGCCGCATTGCCATCGGCACTGTACCGGCATGTCCCGCCATGCCAAGAACATCAATTGAAAATTGGGACGCTCCGGCGATGGCGCTGACGATCCCGATGGCTGCGTCTGCCGATTCGAGTACCGGACCTTGTTCGATATGAAGTTCCACGAAGGCAATCACATCCCGGCGCGGTTCTGGCAGGGACAGAAGCGCCTCCGGATGACCGCCAAACTCATGAATCGCCGATTCGAGCGTCATCCCGTGAGCATCCAGAGCTCCGAGCAGGTTCGTGTCGAAATGCCCTGTCCAAACACCAGATCCCAGATACATGGTCGGAAATCGGTAACTTTCCTCATCGGCAAAAGCGACGACTTCCAGTGCGAAAGGAAGTTCCCACGCTTCCTCCACTGCCAGTTCTGCTACTGCCAATCCGGAGAGCACCCCCAGCGTACCGTCGTATTTCCCGGCATTCCGCACCGTGTCCAGATGTCCGCCAAACACGACCGTTCCACTACCGATCTGCGGCTCCAGGCGACCACAGAGGTTACCTACGGCGTCGTACGAAACAGTCATTCCCGCTGCTCGCATCCATTCCGATACCAATATCTGGGCATGGCGCAATGCAGGTCGGCCATAGGCTCTGGTCAGCCAATCTGGCTCGTCACTGATCGTTGCCAGCTCTTCGAATCGTTGCATCGTGATGGCAGCACGTCGCTCAGCTGCTTCGACATTCATATGTTCGTGCATTCAGCTACCTCTGTAGGTGGAATAGGACCAGGGGGAAACAAGCAGCGGCACATGCATCGCTTCATCGGTCTCGGCGATCGCAAACCGAATCGTTACGATACTCAAAAAAGGGGGATCGCTTACGTCCAGTGGCTGATGATGAAAATAGTGTCCTATATCGAACTCGAGCTCATACGTTCCTGCCTCGAATTCCGTTCCCTCCAGCAATGGCCGATCCAGACGTCCATCGCTGTTGGTCCGGGTTCGAATCAATTCAGCGCGCGTATTCCCGGTCATTCGGAAGAGCGCACAACTGACGCGTTCGGCAGGAATCCCCTGCGCGGTGTCCAGCACATGCGTGGTTAACGTCCCCATCAGCTTCGCCTCATGGTCAGGGTGATCTCGCCGAAGGCTGGAAACGGATCACTGTAGACCCGGACCTCTGGTCGTGCCGGAGACTGGCCAAACGGATCTCTGGTCCGGTTCTCGGCTACAAAGCGGACCTCGCTCAATTGCGGGAACCTCTCGAGTACACGTGTACCGATCTCATGGACCAAATGCTGAATCGATTCGCTGACGAATTCATGGAACACAACAGACACCAGGTCGGCAATCTGCTCACCAGGGACGTAGTGCCGGATATCCGCTGTTACAGCATCATCGGTATTTCCGTACTTCCAGAACAGATCGAGAAAGACGAAGAGTGGACGATCCTTGCGATCCGGTAGCGTGGTGTGCTCGTCGCGAACGAAACTGGTAAACGAGCTTCCGGTGACCTTCAGGAGCCTGAATCCAATCCGGCCCATTTCGTGATCTACGATCTCGATACCGGTCTCTTCCTGAAGGAGATGGAGGCGAGCGAGACCGGAGTCGTTGCCCGACCGCGCGAATAATCGATCGCTTTCATCGAATGCGCCGGTTGCATCAGGAATTTCAACGGGTGGGAAGGCAAGCTCCCGTACTTCGAGGCGAACCTCCCGGATCTGCTCGTACATACCGATGAAGCGCGAGCCAACCTCGAACAGATAGTGTTCCAGCGTGCTACCCTCGAATGCCAGAGCGCCGTCGATGATGATGTTCTTCATACTGTCGGTGGCAACGACGTTGCTGTTATCTCCCACCAAATATGCTGGCAAAAAATCCGATCCGAGGATCGTGACATCGACCTCAGCGGCCATCAGCACGTTACTTCGACCGGTGAATCGTGATTCGGGAATCGGCGCTACACCTCGCAATGGCTTCGCGTAGACCCGGTAAACCGGAACTGCCTTCTTTCCATAGCTGATTTCATAACGCATGCATTCGATCTCCCGATTCCGCCTATTCGAGAACAGGTCTACCTCATATAAACTCAGTTCTCGATCACGTCCAGCAAACGATACCCGGCTATTTTGTTGATTTCACCTATCGCTGTTCGGACTTCCTCTTGCCGATCGTGTTTCAGGCGTTGCTCGAACGCTGCCAGAATCGTCCGCTTCCGGTGTTCTCGTACACAGACGACGAAAGGGAACCCAAATCGATCGCGATAGGAAGTGTTCAGGGAGGTGAATGCGACCTGGTCATCTAGAGACAGGGCATCGACATCCAGCCCAGCCTCGCGTTGCTCGGCCGCAGAATTGGTGCCAAGTTGACCGCTCAACGCCGCTCGACCAATCAGATCCGGGTGGGCCCGTATCAGCGACAGCTGCTCCTCGTCCGACAGCGCCAGCACGAGATCACAGAGAACGCGATGAAACTCAGCAATATCGACGAACGGTCGCCATTGAAGACCAGATCGAACAATCCACGGCGTATCTTCGTAGATGTTGCCGAGGCGTTCCTCGACATCAACCTCAGGCAGGTTATTGATGTGACGCAGTTTCATGACCGACGTTTCCGTTCACCCAAGCAGCGGATAAGCCGGGAGTGTCAGGAAAGTCGTGAACTCGTCGTCCAGCACGAGGGCATCCAGAATATCCGCAGATTCTCCGAACCGGCTTGCCTCTGCACCGCCGAGCTTGGCAAGTTCTTCGTTCCGCAATTGCTGATACCACTCTCGTGTAATCACCTGCCCTTCGGCGGTCGAAACGCTGTGCCGTATCCATTGCCAGATCTGGGCGCGGCTAATCTCGGCAGTCGCAGCATCTTCCATCAGATTGTTGATTGCTGCCGCGCCAACTCCGTTCAGCCATGAGTTGATGTATTGCATTGCCACTGAAATATTGCCGCGAACACCGGCTTCAGTGACCTTGCCTCCGTCGACGGTGAACGTCGTCAGATCGTCTGGCGATATCACGGGATCGGTCAATGCGGCATCCTTTTGGTTGGGCCGATCGCCGAGCACTTTCGTGAACTCCTCGATCGCCACCGGCACCAGCCCTGGATGTGCCACCCACGTGCCGTCGAACCCGTTCGTTGCCTCACGTTCCTTGTCTTCATGCACCTTGGAAAACGCCAGGTCGTTGGCCGCCTGATCACGTCTGGAGGGGATGAACGCGGCCATTCCACCTATCGCGTGAGCTCCGCGCTTGTGGCACGTGTGGACCAGCAACTTCGCGTAGGAGCGCATGAATGGTACGGTCATCGTGACTTCAGCGCGATCCGGCAATACTTTGTCACTTCGATCCCGATATGTCTTGATTGCGCTGAAGATGTAGTCCCATCGCCCTGCGTTCAAACCGGCGGCATGATCTCTCAACTGATACAGAATCTCGTCCATCTCGAAGGCAGCCGGAAACGTTTCGACCAGCACAGTCGCGCGCACTGACCCATGGGGAACACCGACCGCCTTTTGCGCAAAGGTGAAGACATCGTTCCAGAGCTGCGCTTCCAGATGCGATTCCATTTTGGGCAGGTAGAAGTACGGGCCACTACCGCGGGCCAGCAATTCCGCTGCGTTGTGGAAGAAATAGAGTCCGAAATCCACGAGGCTGCCCGACATTGGCTGACCGTCGACTTCAATGTGTCGCTCTGTCAGATGCCAGCCACGTGGTCGAACCACCAACGTCGCAGTCACCTCATTCAATATATAGACACGACCATCCGGATTATCGAACGTTATCGTTCGCCGGACGG
>JBBJOX010000264.1:0-4324 GCA_037724245.1 Thermomicrobiales bacterium
ACGTGGTCTGGTCACTGAAGATGAGCGATTGCGAGAACTCGAGCGCATCTGGAACGATGCCCGCGACACCTTGACCGCAGATGTTGAAAAGCAGCTGATGGGTCAGAACTCCGTCTACATGATGGCGGACTCCGGTGCGAAGGGAAACATGAACCAGATCAGCCAGATGGCTGGTATGCGCGGTCTTGTGCTCGATCCGGAAGGTCGAATCATCGACATTCCGATCAAGTCCAACTACCGCGAAGGTTTGACTGTGCTCGAGTACTTCCTCTCGACACACGGCGCCCGCAAGGGTCTGGCCGATACCGCCATCCGCACCGCCGACTCCGGGTACCTCACCCGACGGTTGGTCGATGTGGCGCAGGACGTGATCATCACGATCGAGGACTGCGGAACTGAGGAAGGGATCTTCGCAACCCGGTACGACGCCGACGGCAAGCAAGTTGCCGACGACGAGTATCGCGCTCGAATCAACGGCCGAACACTGGCCGAGGATCTGGTCATCCCGGAAACCGGGGAGATCATCGAACGCAAGGGCGAAGAACTCTCGGATTACAAACTGATGCCGGACGGATCGCGCGTCGATCAGGTCAAACAGGTGATCGAAGCCGGAATTGACAAGATCAGTGTCCGCTCGGTCATGTTCTGCGAAGCCGATCACGGCGTTTGCCGGCAGTGCTACGGACGAAACCTCGCCAGTGGCGAACTAGTCGCCAAGGGTGAAGCCGTCGGGATCATTGCCGCTCAGTCGATCGGCGAGCCCGGCACCCAGCTGACGATGCGCACGTTCCACACCGGTGGTGTGAACCGTGCCGACATCACGACGGGTCTCCCACGTGTTGAGGAACTCTTCGAGGGACGTCAGCCGAAGGGTGCAGCACGACTTGCGACCAAGCCAGGCAAGGTCACAGTCGAACAACACGACACCGGTCGAATTATCCGAATATCTGCCATTGAACAGGTTTCGTGGCGTATATTGCTGCCGGAAGGCGCAGAACCCGTCGTTGCCGAGGGCAGCCGGGTCGAAGCGAAAAAGACAGTGATTGCCAATACCGCCGACGGAGAAAAGATCTTTGCGGAAATGGGTGGGTCCTTCTTCCGGGATGGACGAACCGTCTACGTTCGTGATGAGAAGGATGACTTCGAGGAAGTCTCCGTCAATGTCGGAGATCAGATTCTGGTCGAAGATGGTGACGATGTGATGCCGGGTACCCAGCTGACCTTCGGACCGAAGGATCCGCATGAAATCCTGCACACACTTGGCCCTGAAGAAGTTCAGCGCTACATCATCGACGAAGTGCAGAAGGTCTACCGCTCACAGGGCGTGAACACCAACGACAAGCACATTGAAGTGATTTGTCGTCAGATGCTGCGCAAGGTCCAGATTCAGTATCCTGGTGACACTGATCTTCTGGAAGGCGATACCGTCGATCGCTTCGAGTTTGCCTCGAAGAACGAGCAGGTTCTCGCCCAGGGCGGCGAACCGGCAACGGCCATTCCGTTGTTGCTCGGTATCACCAAGGCCTCTCTCGAGACAGATTCGTTCCTCTCGGCGGCGTCGTTCCAGGAAACCACACGAGTGCTCACCGAAGCCGCGATCAACGGCAAGGTCGATCACCTGCGTGGACTCAAGGAAAACGTCATCATCGGCAAGCTTATCCCGGCAGGTTCCGGCTTCGGCGTGGTGCGCAAGGATCCAAACGATCTGAGCGCACTCGAGGAAGCCACCCTGACCGAGCTGCAGCGACCGGCTGAACCAGTCGAAGCGGCCGAAGAAGATGACTACGCGGAGCTGATGGCCGCCGGACACCTCGCACCAGTTGCGGTGCTCGAGCCCGACAGCGACGGCTTCTCGGAACAGGCTCCGGAAGACATCGGCACGATCAACACGGCCGATGTCGAAAGCGAAACAGTCGACGAATCCTGATCGATTCGAAGATGCGCCGAGAAACCCCGACTGGCTTGCCAGTCGGGGTTTCTCTCTGGTAGCGGCCGTTGAAGTCATCGGATAGCCGGCATACAAATCCGCCTCAATGCGATACGGTGACACTTGATCCGACCTCGATGACGAACGGAGATCTCGTGATATTCGGAATGTGTTGCAGCCCTGAGAAGTCTGCGGATATGGCAGCCCTCGGATTCGATTTCGTTGAGTGGGCCGTGGCCAGTAATATCGGCACGACCGATCAGGCCCGGTTCGATGAACTTCAAACGCTCACGCGGTCACTGCCAGTGACTTCCGAGGTCTGGAATATCCTGCTCCCCGGCGATATCAAGGTTGTGGGGCCAGAAGCGGATACGTCCAAGCTACGAAACTATCTCGACGCCGCACTGCCGAAGGTGCGCGCCCTGGGCGGTGAACTGATCGTGTTTGGCAGCGGTCGCTCTCGCACCGTCCCGGAGAATTTCGACCGCACGATCGCCGAAACCCAGTTCCGGGAGGCGATCGGGATCATCGCCGACGTCGCAGGTGCCAACGATCTGACGATTGTGCTCGAACCTCTGCGCACCGGGGAAACCAATCTGATCAACACCGTTGCCGAGGGGTTGGCCGTTGTCGAGGAGATGGCGCATCCGAATTTCGAACTGCTGGCGGATCTCTATCATATGCTGGATAACGGCGAAAACCTGGCAGATGTCGTTCCCGCCGCCAGGCATCTGCGTCACGTTCACATTGCAACGAAACCGCGTCTGGTCCCACTGGAAGGGGAGGATGTGGTGGTGCTCGGTCAGTTTCTGACCGAACTGAAGCGTGCCGGATACGACGAGCGAATGAGTTTCGAATGCAAGTCGGACGATCCGGATGAGCTACGGCGCGGTCTCGAGATTCTTCGCGAAACTTGGGCCGCTGCCTGAACCGTGGGCTCTACCGTGGGCCCCAAGCCCGTCTCTGCTGGGATCTGTGATCGCGCAACGCGGGCAACCACGAGGGTTGCAATACCGATGAACCATGTGGCCGCGATGTATTGCTAACGCAGTGGTGGGCGCAGGGCTTGTCTCTGCCCGAATTGACGGACACGAAGCCTCGGTCAGGGACAAGCCGCTGAGCCAGTGACTGGGCCGAGGTGGGCACGCACGTGACTCCGGCCAATCGCACTGGTTGAAACGTATGATGCAAAAAGACGAGGGTTCATCGACAAACCCTCGTCTTCACGCGTGTTCTTCGCAGATCGCGCTACCCGATTGCTTCGCGGGTTTCCTTCTCGATCGTGCTGAGATAGAGCAGATTCATCTTGAGACGTTCTTCGAGCTTGTTCTCGGTGCTGAAATCCTCCAGGGCAATCCAGCCGTCATACCCGACCTGATGCAAGGCGGTGTACAACGCTCGGAAATCGATGATCCCCTTCGGAATCGTCGCCCAATCGCAGAGCCACTCGATGGTGTTGAACCCATCCTTGACATAGCCCTTGGGAAACCAACGAGCGTTCTTGGCGTGCACATGCGCCAGATACGGTCCGAGCATTTCGAGGCTCATCCGGTGCGTTTCGTAGCCCTCATGCACCATGTTGCCCGCGTCATGAATCGCGCCAACATATTCCGGGTCGAAACCATCGAGGAAGAGTCGGGCTGCACTGGCCGACGGCGTTATCGTCCGATGATGCAGTTCGATCAGAGCCTTGACCTTGTACTTCTTCGCGAGGTCGGCAATGACCTTGTACTCTTCCCGCGCCTTGTCCCAGAGTGGCTTGAATGGAGCTTGCCCATCGTAGCCCGGAACACCGATGCGCAGGCGATTAGCACCGACGGCCAGCGCGCCGCGAATTGCCAACTCTGCATTCTCAGGATCGTCGCAACGCACATAGCTCGCGACACCGGACACTTCGAGCCCGGCATCAGTCGTCATCTTGAGATACTCGGCGCCGGATTCGGCCAGTCCAGTCAGCGGCAGGGTACAGAGGTTTCCTTGCCAGAAGTTGGACGTGTTGGCTTTCGGTTCCTGATCGATCACGCGCCATTCAACACCGTCGTACCCGAACTCCTTAAGTTTGGTGACGGCCTCGGCCGGCGTGTAGGTCGGTGTCGAGACCGTGAAAACTGAATACTTCATGCAGATTTCCCCTGGCGTGGAACGGACACCCGGGTGCCGGTTCGGGCGGATTCGTAAATGGTCAGGATCAGGTCGACAGCCTTGCGCGCCTCGCGACCCGAGAACGGTGGATTCCCGTTGGCCTGCATCTGCTGAATGATCCGTCGGAACTGACGACGGTGTGGCTCACCGAAACGTTCATCGGCACTCCAGCCATCAGAAAGGGCTCGATCTTCTTCGGTCAGCAGATCGTCCGAAAGCTCATTCGTGCCTTTCCAGAAGCTGACGACGCCGTTT
>JBBJOX010000265.1:0-4318 GCA_037724245.1 Thermomicrobiales bacterium
GTATACCGCGGATCATTGCCCTTCCCGAGCCACGTCCCCATCCCTCGAGCCAGGCCCCAACGCCCGATCGGACATCACCGTCGGGCCCTTCCGATCGAGGCGGTCCCGCGCTTGACATCGGTGCCACCAGATGCCTAGAATGCGTACATGGAGAAAAGAACATATGTTCTACTTTCCGACAGGTGTTGGTCCCTGCCACGGTGGGGAAAGGGAAACGGATGGATGGAATGGCTGAATCTGCTCGCGGGAAATCCGCCTTGTCTCATGGCCAGGGTCTCCGTGAATCTGATGGTTCGACGGTACGACCCGTACGGCGAACGAGTGCGTCGCCGCTGATCTCACATACAAGCCGGACGATCCGGACGGATCATGCTCCATTTCGCTGGGAGTGTCCGTGTCAGTCGCCGGCAGTGTTGCTGGCAACGTACGATCCAGGCGGAAAGATCAATATCAAGGTGCGGGACCGTTACTGGCATCTCTACGGATTTGGCTCGGTGCAGGCGATCTGTCCCCGCTGCGCCGCCGAGCATCTGCTCGATCTCAGGCTGGTTGGCAGTGTGATCGATCACGGGGATTCCGGTTCGGCCCAGGACTGACGGTCGGGTCGGGACGACGAAACTGACAGGAATTGTTCGATGTAGTGACGATGTAATCGCGAGTCAGCGAGCTCTGAAGAGCCTCCGTACCCGACGTGATGTTGCGTATGGACTGCCCTGCCAGTCTGGTCGGGGCAGTTTCGTTTCTGGAGGCAAGAGCAGCATGTCCTATCAACGAGCAGAAGATCGCTGGCTGGTGATCGAATCCGAACACGCCCCAACGGCCGTGCCGCGGCCGCGACATCGGCGCACCGTTACCGTCCCGGCGCTGCGTAATCCCCTGGCACCAATCGTGACGCCCCCTGTGCTCCTGCCAATCATTGGAGCCAACGACGAACTGCTGCCGGCCCTCGAGGATCGATTGCATCCGATCGCCGTTCGGGCGCGCAACGGCGACAGAATTGCCCGGAACGCCCTCTACGCTGCTTTCGAGCCGAAAATCGTGCGCATTTCCCGGCGCCTGAGTATCCCCAGGGCCTTTGGAACCGATGTCGGTATCTGGGATCGCGACGATGTCTATCAGGAGGCGTTCATTGCCTTCGCCGAACTGATCGATTCGTGGACGGTGACGATTCCGTTCGGTCGGTACGTACTTGCCCAGATCCCGTGGCGATTGCGCGATGCTGTCTATCGCGGCGTCGGCAAGCGGAGTGTTCCTCCCCGCACCCAGGCAGTTGCCGTGGAGAATGCCGACTGGCTGGAAGATGGATCGACTGATGCCGAATGGACGAAGCTCCTGCTATCCGTTGTTGGCGACGAACTTCCACCGCCACAGGGCCGAATCCTCTATGAACACATTTGCGATGGCAAGACGCTGACCCAGATCGCCCGCGAACTCGGCATCAGCCGCCGCACGATTACTCGCCACTGGACGCAGATCCGACGCGATCTCGCCGAGGACTTTCAGGAAGTACCCCGGCCGGATCCGCCAACGGCAATTCGACCGTGAACGTTGTCCCGGATCCCGGCTCGCTCTGGACCGTGATCGAGCCACCGTGCGATTCCACCAGCGACGCCACAATCGAGAGACCGAGCCCGGAACTGCCACTTCGTCGCCCCCGCGAAGGATCGCCGCGCCAGAAGCGTTCGAAGATGTGGGTCTGGTCCTCCGCAGAGATACCTTGCCCATCGTCGTGGACATCCATCCGCACCGTGTTGCCGACGACACGCGTCGTGACTGTCACGGCTGTCGTTGGCGATGTGTGGACACGTGCGTTGGTCAGCAGGTTATCGACTATCTGGCGAAGTCGCAGCCGATCGCCGAGTACCACGACCGACGCCACGAGGTTGTCGCTGACGGGTCGACCCGGTTCGACGACCCGGAAATCGCCGACCGCATCGCGGCAAATCTCGGTGAGATCGACCTGGGAAAGCTCGAGCCCGCGTTGCTGATCGAGCCGCGCCAGCAGGAGCAGTTCATCGACCAGGCGAGCCATGCGCGTGCCTTCCGACTCGATACGCCCCATTGCGTTATCGACCGCCGGAGTATCGCGCAACACACCCTGCCGATAGAGCTCGGCATAGCCGCGGAGCGAGGTCAGTGGCGTTCTCAATTCATGGGCGGCATCGGCAATGAATTGCCGGAGCCGCGCTTCACTGGCGTCGCGGATAGTGGAGGAGTGCTCGATATGGCCAAGCATCTCGTTCAGGGCGCCGCCAAGGCGACCGAGTTCGGTGTACGGATCGATCGCGGATTCGGGAACACGCTGCGTCAGATCACCATGCGCGATCGCAGCGGCGGTATCGATCATCTTCTCGACCGGTCGAAGTCCCTGTCGGATGATCAGCCAAACGATGGCGATAGTAATCAACAGGGCCACCGCACCACCTGCAATCAACCAGCGCGTCAGCGAGGTAATTGTGTCCTCCACGCCAGACATCGGTGCCGCAATCACGAGATGTCCCTGAGGTTCATCGTCTGCACTCAGTGCGACGGCCCGTACCAGATACATCTCGGAACCATCATCGGTCCTGAGTTCAGTGGATCCGCGGATCAGATTGCTGAATCCGACAGAACCTGCCCGGGGAATTTCCGGGGGTTGGTCTGGATCGTTCCCATACCCGCTGGTTTCGAACCACTTCAGCTCACCGCCGTTGGACACGAATCCGATCGCCACCGGGTTCGCCCGATACCCATCGAGCTTGTCCTGGTCCCAATTGGCGAAGACTTCCGCGGCCCGTCCCGGTCTCTGGAATTCGGCAACCGCTTCGAGAATCTGTTTCTCGACGCGGTCGGTCAGGATCGTATCGGTGGCCCGGATGGTCGCGAATCCGAGTACACCAAGCATCACCATCAGCACCAGGCCAACGGCGATTGCCAGTCGCGTTCGAATACTCACGAGGCAATCTCAACCAGGATTGCTGGAAGCGCTTTCATTGGTCTCCGCCCCACCGGGTGACCTCATCGAATAGCCGAAACCGCGAACGGTGCGAATCAGTTTGGCATCGCGATCGTCCAGTTTCCGGCGAACATAACTGATGTAGGTTTCGACAGCGGAAGGATCACCGACAAACTCATAGTCCCAGACATGATCGAGAATCTGATTCTTCGATACAACACGATCCTTGTTCAGCAGAAGGTAACGCAGTAGCCGGTATTCAGTAGGAGAAAGTTGAATCTCGTCCGTACCGCGCCAGACGCGATGCGCATCCTCGTCCATCGAGAGATCGCCACAGGAGAGGCGAACTGGTCCGCTGCCACTGGTACTGGTCCGGCGAAGTACGGCCTCGATCCGGAGCACCAGTTCTTCCAGGCTGAACGGCTTGGTCACGTAGTCGTCGGCGCCACCGTGAAATCCCTGGCGCAAATCGGACGGATCGTCCCGCGCCGTCAGGAACACAACAGGTGTCTGATCGCCCCCGGCCCGCAGCTTCTGGCACACCGAGAATCCATCGACATCTGGCAAGTTCACATCGAGCACCACCAGATCGAACGTTCCATTGCGTGCCTGCGAAAGGGCGGCACTGCCCGACGCTGCCGTTTCAACGTGGAATCCGGTGAAGCGGAGGGCGGTGGAAACAAGTTCACGGATCGGTTCCTCGTCCTCGACGACAAGGATGGTTTCTTCCCGTTTCTGGCTTAATCCTGCAAGTGCCATGACGCGTGCCTCTTTCGCCTGTGTATGAAAGGAATCTCGATTATTGCATGGAGGGTGATACTGGCGCCGGGGCAGGGAGAATGGGAAGTGGGATCGCTCCCGGCGCCTGTATCAGCGTGGAGACCGAGTCGGCAGCGTGCTTCTTTTGAGAAGCTGCCTGCCCTCCACGTTCCTGACTATAGGATCGGCGTATCCAGACGCGCATGGATTTCCCTGTGAGTTTGCTGGGAAATTGTGAACTGTGCGTGATGCGGAAGGCCCCAGCAGAATCCCAGCCGAATTGCAAATGGAACCAAGTATCGAGCGCGAGACTCGAACGAGGTTCCGATTGCGGAACCATGAACGTTTGGTTCACCTTCGAAAGGGTCTTCTCATGCACTCCATTCAACGACTCGATCGCCGTTCACTGCTGGCCGGTTCCGTAGTTGCCGGTTCTGCCGCCGTCATCACCTCGCGCTTTGTTCTGGCCCAGGATTCGACTCCGGACGTGAGCGAACCGGACACCGAAGCCTCCGCTTCGCCCCAGGCAGAGGAAGGCAGTGCCGAGTTGCAGGAACGTCTCGAAACGCAAATCGCCGTCATCAGGCAGGACGTCGATGCGGTTCGATCCATCATCGATGCCAC
>JBBJOX010000266.1:0-1140 GCA_037724245.1 Thermomicrobiales bacterium
CGGTCGCGGTGTCCGCATCGAATTGACGCCCGGTCGACTGCAGGAACACGTCTTCGAGGGTTGGTTCGCGAATATCGATACTGCGAACTGAGAGACCGAGCGGTCGGAGAAGTGCCAGAGCGCCATCGAGCGCGACGGACGAATCCTCGCAGCGGAGCGTGAACACGGTCGTCCCGGCATCGTCGATCGATGGAACGACACGTGAAACTGTGGGTAGGTCCCAGAGCCGCACCATCGCGCCCTGTCGATCGGCATCGAGCAACGTTTCATTGAGCGTCAGCCGGATACCGCGCTGGGCATCGATCGAGTTCTTGAGCTGGGCCGGACTTCCCATCGCGACAATTTCGCCACGGTCGAGTATTGCCAGTTCCCGGCAAAGTACATCTGCCTCATGCATGTCGTGCGTTGCAAGGAGCACGGTGTAGCGAGGGATCAGTTGCGAGATCAGCTGGCGCAGTTCGATCTGGGCACCGGGATCGAGCCCGATCGACGGCTCGTCGAGGATCACGACCTCCGGTTCGTGGAGTAGCGTTTTGGCGACGTGAAGCCGCTGTTTCATGCCGCGCGAAAACGATTCGACCCGTTCGTCGGCCCGATCGCTGAGCTGCACTCGCTCCAGCATCTCATCGCTGCGGCGGCGGATGGCCTGCGTGTCCAGCCCGTAGAGGCGACCGAAGTAGCGAAGGTTTTCGCGAGCCGAGAGCTGGTTGTAGAGTCCGCGGTCACCGCCGAAGAGGACGCCCAGCTGACGACGGACCGACATTTCGTTAGACACGACATCATGGCCACCGATCCGGGCAACACCGGATGTAGGGAGGAGAAGCGTCGATAACATCTTGATCGTGGTGGTTTTGCCTGAGCCGTTCGGCCCGAGCATACCGAAGATGGTTCCCTGGGGTACGGCGAAGCTGATTCCGCGGACTGCCTCGACCGATTCGCCCGATCGAAACCAGCCCTTGCGTTTGCGATAACTCCGCCGGAGTTCGATTACCTCGATCGCATTGGTGGTGAACACCGGCTGCTGAGCTACGGGTGTAATCGTGTCATTTTCCCGAACCATAACCATCGTTGTTCGCTCCCGCAACCTGTCTGCTCGTCCAGTCGTTTCAACAATTGGTGACAAAGCAGGCTGAAATCTCA
>JBBJOX010000266.1:1150-2786 GCA_037724245.1 Thermomicrobiales bacterium
CAACATCCTGATCTTGTGACCCATCGATCTTAAGTTCAGAATTAATATTTGTCAATAAGATATGAATATAATCAACTTCCTGAAGAATAATCTCGTATGGAAGGACTTCTGGACCGAGGATTTCCTGTAGAGGCGAGTGCGGAGGGAACGTTTGGCAGAATTCGGCCGGAGATCGACCTCTTGACGCTGGGCAGAGTCGATATCGGAAGTACACATTATCTGGCTGGTCTTCCTTGCACGTGTCGTCTGCCAGACGGGAGCAGCGATCAGATTATGACAGGATGGAGTCGGAGTAATCGCACCATTTGAGCCCGTTCGAATGCCCCGTCGCATTAGTAAGTTGAACGCCCGAACGTCTTCCCCAAAAAGTGACGATGGGGCGAGTTTGTGCGTGACGACTGGACCAACTTTACATATGTACGTACACTATTATCGTCATAACCCGTAACGTGACCTGAAAAGCAATATTCAAGAACCTTTGCGCATTGACGGAAGGGGTCGGTACACCATATGATGGGCTACCTAGCGTCTGAAGGCACAAGATGTTGTGCCGACATGTCAACCAAGCGGGGTTGGCGCAGATGTCCGGATCCAGGCTTCCGGTCAGAAATGCGGCGCGGGGAAACGGAATCAGCGAGCTCGAAACGGGTTCTCCCGGATAGCGTGCCTGAGCACGCGGGTTCGTGAAATCAGGGATGGACTGAAACCGGCTAGCGCTTCCAAAAGGCACCGGGAACAGGACCACCGAAGCCGGCAAGAATTGGTGACTGATCGTCACAATCCCCCGGCCATCAATCCGGACCGAACATCCGGAATCGTCAACAAAGCGTGAAATTCGACTGTAAAAAGCAGTGTTGTTGTGGCTGGTCAGACGACATTCGTGCAGTCGGCAGAGTTCAGGCGCGGGACCAGTGTCGATATCGAGACGTCACGAAAGGCGCCTCCACCAACACCGGACACAATCTGGTGGGAGTTATTCGTATGGTTATCGAAGAACAGCGGACGACATCGGACAACGGCGAGGCAGCCGCGCAGCAGGATCTGCTGGAAGCCGTGCGCAAGCGCGACGGACGGAGTGTACCGTTCGATCGGCACCGGATTGCCCATGCAATCGAAATGGCGTTCCGCGCCGAAATCGGCATTCCTTATCCCGATATGATCTCGGCGACGGTGGCCAATCGTATCGACGCGGTGACCGATTCCGTCATCGCCGCGATGCCGGCCCTCGCGCAGCCGGGTGAAGCGGCAACAGTCGAGGACATTCAGGACGAAGTCGAGCGCCAGTTGATGGCGACCGGTGCCTACGCCGTGGCCCGCCGCTACATTCTGTATCGCGAAGCCCGGGCCCGGACCCGCGACGAGGATCAGTTGCGTCTCCGTGACCTCGATGGTCAGGAGATGATGGTTAACCGCGCTGTGCTCCGTAACTGGATTGCCGATGCCGCCGGTGGACTTGGTGACAACATCGCAATCAAGGCGATCGAGGACGATGTCATCGGTGCCGTACGCAATGGCATGGCCTTGACGGAACTCGATCGGGCGATCGTGATGGCGGGCCGGTCCCGCATCGAGCAGCGACCGGTCTACTCCAACTTCGCTGCCCGCGCCCTGCTTCGTTCCATCTATTCGGAAGTGG
>JBBJOX010000266.1:2796-4312 GCA_037724245.1 Thermomicrobiales bacterium
GCCGAGACGTTCCTGAAACGGCTCAACGAAGGCGTCGAGTTCGAATTGCTCGATCCACAACTGCTCGAGTTCGATACGGAGCGATTGAGCCTTGCCCTGCAGCCGGAACGCGATCTCAAGTTCCTCTATCTCGGACTGCAGACGCTTTACGATCGCTACCTGATCCACAACGGTGGACGTCGCATCGAACTGCCACAGGCGTTCTGGATGCGGGTCTCGATGGGTCTGGCCCTGGCCGAGAAACCGGAAGAGCGGACCGATCGCGCGATCGAGTTCTACACCGCACTTTCGACGTTCCATCTCTGCTCGTCCAGCCCGACGCTGTTCAACGCCGGCACGATGCACCCTCAGCTCTCCTCCTGCTACCTGACGACAGTGCAGGACGATCTCGACAACATCTTCAAGAATGTCCGCGACAACGCCCTACTTTCCAAATGGAGTGGTGGTCTTGGCAACGACTGGACCAACGTCCGCGCACTCGGGTCCCGGATCAAGGGCACCAATGGCCAGAGCCAGGGTGTGATTCCGTTCCTGAAGGTCGTCAACGATACGGCTGTTGCGGTGAATCAGGGCGGGAAGCGCAAGGGCGCTGTCTGCACGTATCTCGAGATTTGGCACAGTGATATCGAGGAGTTCCTCGATCTCCGCAAGAACACCGGTGACGATCGTCGCCGCGCCCACGATATGAACACAGCGGCCTGGATCCCCGATCTCTTCGTGCAGCGGGTCGAGGCCGATGGCCAGTGGACGTTGTTCAGCCCGAGCGATGTGCCGGACCTGCATGATCTCTATGGTCAGGCATTCAAGGCACAGTACGAGACGTACGAGGCTCAGGTCGCCGCCGGGAAGCTGCGTGGACGAACCATTCGCGCGGTCGAACTCTGGCGTCGTGTGCTGACCTCACTCTTCGAAACCGGTCACCCATGGGTCACCTTCAAGGATCCGTCGAACATCCGGAGCCCACAGGATCACGTCGGCGTTGTGCACAGTTCCAATCTCTGCACCGAGATTCTGCTGAACACGAACGAGAACGAGGTTGCAGTCTGCAATCTGGCTTCGGTCAATCTGCCGCAGCACATGGTGGACGGCAAGCTGAATCACGAGCTGATCGGGAAGACCGTGAAGACGGCGATCCGTATGCTCGATAACGTGATCGATATCAACTACTACCCGATTCCGGAAGCGAAGAACTCGAACCAGCAGCATCGCCCAATCGGACTCGGGCTGATGGGCTTCCAGGATTGCCTGTGGCAACTGGGCGTCTCCTACGCCTCGAATACGGCGCTCGAATTTGCCGATGAATCGATGGAAGTGATTTCGTGGCACGCCCTGATGGCGTCGTCGCAACTGGCGGGCGAACGTGGCGCCTATCAGAGCTTCCCCGGTTCGAAGTGGGATCGCGGCTTGCTGCCAATCGATACGATCGCCCTGCTTTCGGAAGAGCGCGGTGAAGTGGTCGATGTTGCATTGACCGCAACGATGGACTGGGAGCCGGTTCGGGCATCCATCCGTGAGC
>JBBJOX010000267.1:0-4303 GCA_037724245.1 Thermomicrobiales bacterium
CTGAATGACGCATATCGAAGCAACGATCAAACCGGCGCCTGGGTTGTCGTTTTTGAACTCAAGGGTGGCGCGTCGGATACGTTCTATGACTTCACCTCGCAGAACATCGGCAGTCCGATGTCGATCGTCATCGACAAGGTCGTCATATCGACGGCATCGATTCGCAATCCCATTGCTGGCACTGGTGAAATCAGCGGACTGACCGGAGTCGAGGCAGAGACGCTGGCCCTCCAGCTGAAGGCCGGCGCCCTCGGCGTTCCGCTTCAGGTTGTTTCCAGCCAGACAGTCGGACCGTCCCTCGGTCAGGATTCGATCGATCGCAGTTTACTGGCTGGCATCGTAGGACTGACGATCGTGGCGCTGTTCATGATCATCTACTACCGATTGCCAGGAATTCTCTCGGTCGCTGCGTTGTTGATCTACACCGCGATCACGTTTGCGCTGTTCAAGACGATTCCGATCACCCTCACCCTGGCCGGGATTGCCGGCCTGATTCTCTCTATTGGTATGGCAGTGGACGCCAATGTCCTGATTTTCGCCCGGCTCAAGGAAGAACTGCGGACAGGCAAACCGCTGGGCCACGCCATCGAAGCCGGTTTCAATCATGCCTGGCCATCGATCAGGGATTCCAACATTTCGACGATGATCACCTGCGCCATCCTCTACTGGTTTGGTCAGTTCACCGGTGCCACCATCATCACCGGATTCGCCCTGACGCTCTTCGTCGGTGTCGCTGTCAGCATGTTCACGGCGATCACAGTCACCAGAACCTTCCTTCGACTGCTGGTCGATGCCGGGCTCGTCAGAAGCAGCTGGTGGCTTGGCCTCGAACGAGCAGAAATCGATGCGCTGGCCGCTGGGGACTAGGTTTTTCTATTACGGAGTTCTCTCGCTATGGAACATATCGCCGCGAAACGAAATCTCTGGTTCGCCATATCGGGCCTGCTTCTCGTCCCATGTTTCCTCTCCCTCGGTTTCTTTGGTCTGAATTTTGGCATCGATTTCACCGGTGGATCATCGTGGGAAATCCAGTACGACCGATCGGTCAATACCGAAGACATCGCACAAGTCCTTGCTAATTCCGGTCGTAGCGAATCGACGGTGCAGCAAGTCGGGGAATCGTCGGAGAATCGGTACCTGATCCGTTTGGAAGAGCTCAATCAGGGCTCGGAGGAAAAGGCACAACTCGATCTGGCTCTTATGTCACTTGGAACGCTACATCCTGAAGGCGAGAGTCTGAATACGGTCGGCGCTTCCGTCGGTACCTCGATTCGCGACCGCTCCGTATTCGCGGTTATCGCCGCCTCGGTCGGCATTTTGCTGTACATCGCTTTTGCATTCCGCAACACGCAGAACCCGATGCTCTACGCAGTTGCCGCCATCGTCGCCATGCTACATGATGCGATCTTTGTGCTCGGAGTGTTCTCGATCCTGGGCTGGGTCGCTGGCGTCGAAATCGACGCCCTGTTCATCACCGCCCTCCTGACCGTGATCGGATTTTCCGTCCACGATACGATCGTCGTGTTCGACAGGGTCCGCGAGAACCTGATTGCTCGTATTTCGCCCAACTTCGAGGAAATCGTGAACTACTCGATCGCGCAAACGCTGGTGCGTTCGGTCAATACCTCGATCACCGTCATCATTACGCTCTCGGCACTCTATCTGTTCGGTGGTTCATCGACCAGAGAGTTCGTGCTCGCCCTGCTGATTGGCGTTGTGGTTGGCACCTATTCATCTATTTTCAATGCGGCACAAGTGCTGGTGGCGTGGGAGAACGGTGAAATTCAGGCCGTCTGGAACAAGATATTTCGGCGCAATTCCGAAACCCAGCCATCCACCACATAAGTTCGCCGGACATCGTGCAACCTGTACAATGGAAAATCCGAAATGCGCAGAAACAAGGCACGCCCATGCTAAACTTCGGAACCGCGCGGGTCAAAGTTTCACTCCGCGCGGAAACGTGCACGGGTTCATGGTTGCGGTTCAGGCTCGCGTCCAAGTGGCGACGTCGAGCGGCGACTTAGGCGGGTAGATCAGGGGAGCGGGATTTGGACCAAAAACTACTGTACTCGTTGCCAGTCATCGTTTTCGGACTCATCTCAATCGGATATGCAGTCTGGTTAGCCAGAGATGTCCTCTCCCGGGATCAGGGCACTCCCGGAATGCAGAACATCTCCAACCGGATTTTCGAGGGTGCCAGTGCCTACCTGAGTCGGCAGTACCGGACGATTTTCTCGCTGGCGTTTGTGGTCGCAATCATTATCGGCGCGCTCGTCGCCATTTTCGAGAAGTCGCATCAGGTTGAACGCGGCATCATCACGTCGCTGGCCTTTCTGCTTGGCGCTCTGCTTTCCGGGCTTTCCGGCTACATTGGCATGTACGTCGCAGTCAAAAGCAACGTCCGCACGGCCGCCGCCGCCCAGAAAGGCATTGGCGAAGCACTCGTGGTGGCACTCCGTGGTGGAGCCGTCTCCGGGTTTCTCGTCATCTCGCTTGGCCTGATCGGTGTGCTGACCGTTTTCGGTGTCGTCTATCAGTTCGCTGAAGGAACCGATGCCGCCGGCAATGCGATTGCAACTGTCGCCGAAACGCCATTCTGGATCGTCGGCTTTGCCTTCGGTGCCAGTTTCGTCGCCCTCTTTGCTCAGCTCGGAGGCGGCATTTACACCAAGGCTGCTGACGTTGGAGCAGATCTCGTCGGCAAGGTCGAGGCCGGAATCCCGGAAGACGATCCTCGCAACCCGGCCGTCATCGCAGATCTCGTCGGCGATAACGTCGGTGACTGCGCCGGTCGCGGTGCGGATATCTTCGAGTCTTCAGCCGCCGAAATCATCGGAGCGATGATCCTCGGCGTTGCGCTCTACCGCGCTTCCGGAGCCGATCCGGGAAGTCGTGATATCGCCTGGATTTTCTTCCCGCTCGTTATCGGGGCCTTCGGACTCGTCGCGTCCATAGCCGGAGTCATGAGTGTTCGACCGAAGCAGGACACGACCGATCCGATGGGCGAACTCAACAAGGGTTTCTATGTCACTGCCGGTCTGTCGGCCGTCTTCCTGATCGCCGTCTGCACGATCATGTTGCCGGAAGGTGGCCTGATCTTCTCCCTCTGCGGATTGATCGGTATCCTGACCGCAATCGCCTTCGTCTACATCACCCAGTACTACACCGCGGGCGACCGGCGACCGGTCAAGGAAATCGCCGAAGCTTCCAAGACCGGTGGGGCGACAAACATCATCTCCGGGATTGCCGTGGGTTTCGAAACCACTGGCCTGCCGGCATTGACGATCAGCGCCTCGCTGCTCAGCTCCTACTACCTCGGAAAGTCAGTTGATTTCCCGAACGAAATCGGCGTTTCTGGCGGCATCTTCGGCACGGCTGTGGCGACGATGGGCATGCTCATGACCGCCGCCTACATCCTGGCAATGGATTGCTTCGGACCAATCACCGATAACGCCGGTGGTATCGTCGAAATGAGCGATGCGCCGGATTCCGTTCGTGATGTGACCGATGCCCTCGACTCCGTCGGCAACACCACCAAGGCGCTCACCAAGGGCTATGCCGTCGGTACTGCGTCGTTGGCAGCCTTCCTGCTTTTCTCGGCCTTCCTCGACGAGATCGAGCGTTTCAGTGATCTACCAGCCGGCGAATTCAGTCGTGTCGTCAATCTCGCCGAGCCACGGGTCTTCGTTGGTGGCCTGCTCGGTGCTGCACTTGTCTTCGTCTTTTCCTCACTCGCGATTCGGGCAGTTGGAACTGCTGCGAGTGCGATGATCGAGGAAGTACGCCGGCAGTTCCGGGAAGACCCCGGAATCATGGAAGGCACATCGACGCCGGATTACCGCAGTTGCGTCGACATTTCGGTCAAGGCCGCGCTTCGAGAAATGATCCTGCCGGGTGCGCTGGCAGTGATCGTGCCGATTCTCGTCGGCGTGATTCTGCGCTGGGAAGCCGTCGCCGGCATGCTCCTGGTTGGTACGATCGTCGGAGTTCTGCTCGCGATCGTGCTCAACAACGGTGGTGGTGCCTGGGACAATGCCAAGAAATACATCGAAGCCGGCAATCTCAAGGATGAGCACGGCAACGTTCTGGGCAAGGGAAGTGACGCCCACGCCGCCGCTGTCATTGGCGACACAGTCGGCGATCCATGGAAGGACACTGCAGGACCTTCGCTGCACGTCCTGATCAAGTTGCTCGCAACGATTACACTGGTGCTTTCACCACTGTTTGTCTAGTTCAATTGAGACTGAAGATTCACCCGCTGGAACGTTCCAGCGGGTGAATCATTTCCGGAGGTCTATGTGGC
>JBBJOX010000268.1:0-4290 GCA_037724245.1 Thermomicrobiales bacterium
CGAGTTCCGGCTTGGACTCACCGATCACCTGTGTCCCCGAAGAGAGTCGCCAGAAATAGACGAGATCAATCCCAGAAGGCAGATAATCCGTCTGCAGATCGATCGTGGTTGCGGCGTTAATCGAGTCTCCGTCGTTCGAGATTGAACCCGCATCGACGACGGCGAGTCTCAACGTCGGCTCTGTGAGTGGGCGATACAGGAGTTCGACACGATCAGGCAGTGGCTCGCCGGTGAGCTGGATCGTCGTATCGAACTGGATTCCCAGCGGGAACTCGATAGTCGCCGACGTTTCGGAGAGGAGGATGTCGACCGCCGCGGAGCGGGCCAGGCTTGTATCAGGGAACGAACCGAGCAACATCACGACAAACACAAACAGGGTCGCGATGCGCCGGAACATGATCATGCCGGTACTTCGTTCGGGGTGATCAGATAATGCAGATAGGCATTGATGAACGGATCGAGTTCCCCATCGAGCACGCCACTCACGTCTCCGACCGAAATGTCAGTACGGTGATCCGTGACCTGTGTGTACGGCTGAAGCACGTACGAGCGAATCCGGCTTCCGAACCCGGCCGCGATGACGTTGCCCTTGAGTTCGTTGCGAACTTTGGCTTCCTCACCCAATTTTCGCTCCAGCAGGCGAGCCCGCAGAATCTTGTAGGCACTTTCCCGGTTCTGGGTCTGGCTTCGTTCGTTCTGGCAGGTCACGACAATCCCCGACGGAATATGCGTCAAGCGTATTGCCGATTCTGTCTTGTTCACATGCTGCCCGCCGGCTCCGGATGCCCGATAGGTATCAACGCGAACGTCCTCGGTTTTCAGGTCGATCTCGGCATCGGTTTCGATTTCGGGCAATACCTCGACCAGAGCAAACGCCGTATGGCGACGATGCGCTGAATCGAACGGTGAGAGCCGGACCAAACGATGCGAACCACCTTCACCCTTGAGCAGACCGTAGGCGTTGGCGCCTTTCAGTTCAATTGTGGCGTTCTTGATCCCGGCTTCATCGCCGGAGGATGTGTCGAGTAGTTCTGCGCTGAAGCCGTCGTGAGTGTCGGCATACTTCAGATACATCCGGACAAGCATCTCGGCCCAATCCTGGGCATCGACACCACCTTCACCCGAGTGAATGATCAGGAGCGCATTCGAGCGGTCGTGTACGCCGTTCAGCGCCTGCTGCAATTCGAGTTCGTCCAACCCGGCGTGAATGCGATCGAATTCGGATTCGAGGTCTGCCTGCATGTCAGCTTCGCCGCCTGAGATGTCGATCAGGTCGATCAGATCGCTGGTGCCCTGTGACAGTTCGTCCCATCGACTGACGCGACTTTTCAGTTCGCCGAGCCGGCGCATACCAAGTTGCGCTTCTTCCTGATCATTCCAGTAGTCAGCTTCACCACTGCGGATTTCAAGGTCTTCTACTTCTCGCCTGTCGTTGGCGAGGTCAAAGTCGCACCCCGAGTGCATCCAGCCGTTCCATGACGGCTTTGAGCGAGCGGGACATGTCGTCGAGTGTGGGCATGGGAATGGTCAACCTTTCAGCACACGGAACAGCAGATTTGCTGCGATCTCTTGCCAGTATAGGAATTTCTGGCCCTGAATACAGGTGGCAATGTGTCTGCTAGGCTCGTAGCAACGATGTGTTCCGAGGATCAAGGGAGAAACAATGTCAGTGTTACAGGACGATCTGGTTTCCGTGGAATGGCTTGCCTCGCATCTGGATGAAGTCCGGGTTGTAGATATACGCGGATATGTGAAAACAGAGGATCTCGGCGGTGGCCGACAACAGGCGACCTACGCGGGCGCCAGAGACGAATTCGACGCCGGACACATTCCCGGTGCAGTTTACGTAGACTGGACGGCGGATATTGTCGATCCCGATGGTGACATAAAGGCGCAAGTGGCTCCTCCGGAGCTCTTTGCGGAGAGCATGTCCCGCATCGGAATCGGGAACTCTACTGACGTCGTCATAGCAGATCACGCCGGAGGTCACTTCGCGACGCGTTTGTGGTGGGCGTTGCGGTATTACGGACACGATGCGGTTGCCATTCTCGACGGTGGTTACAAGTGCTGGGTCGCTAACGGACATTCGCTTTCAACCGAGATAACACTCGTCGAGGCAGCTCAGTTTCAGCCACATGTCAGACGCACGCTTCGCAGCGAGGCGAGCGATGTTCTGGCACTGATCGGGAACAAGAATCGGCAAATTGTCGACGCCCGGGATGCCGGTCAGTTCTCCGGTGCGGTTCAGCGAGGCTCGCGCGGTGGGCATATCCCTGGTGCCAAACATTTGCCGGTGTCCTCACTGATCCGGGTCGATGGGCAATGGAAAACCCGCCAGGAAATCCGGGCGGTGGCCACAGATGCTGGAATCTCGCTCGATCAACCAGTGACCGCGTACTGCAACGGGGGAGTCACGGCCACGGCGGCGCTTTTCGGCCTGAATCGCGCCGGGCTCGAGGACATAAGCAATTACGACGGATCGTGGAATGAATGGGGAGAACGGCCAGAACTTCCAGTCGAGGGCAATCGCGACCTGTTCAATCAGGGAGAAGGTGATGACGAACATCAGTAGTGACGTGCATGC
Organism: Thermomicrobiales bacterium; assembly: GCA_037724245.1. Taxonomy (GTDB): domain Bacteria; phylum Chloroflexota; class Chloroflexia; order Thermomicrobiales; family UBA6265; genus JBBJOX01. Next base: position 2,585 of record JBBJOX010000268.1, read on the forward strand.
TATCTGGCAGCGTGCAGGTTCCGAGCGGATTGCTCAACCGGATTGGACCTATACGCGGTTTCCGTTCAGATGGGACGACTCGACACCGTTCCGCCACACGTTCGAATACAGCGTTACCGAATTCGAAACTGAAGTTGGCTTCTATTCCTCGATCTTTGGTTTTGAGACTGTTGCACTGGACGACTCGTATGCCTTGTTTACGTCGCCGCAACGTGACTTCTGGCTCAGTATCCGGAGGGCGTCCGTGGAATCTCCGGAATCGAATCCTTCCGGACTTTTTCTTATGTTCATGTCCCACAATTTTCCGATCGTTCGCGATCACCTCGAGCGTGTGGGAGCTGGACTCGTCATCGCTGATCGGGTCGAACCCGGTGGACTACGAGTCTCGAAATTCCTGTCACCTGCAGGACTCGCAATCGAGCTGTGGGAGGATCCGACCTGATTACGAAGATGGCGATTCAACCGGCGGGCTGAGTTCTCGCCTGAGGAACGCGGTCATCTCCGTGATGGCGCGCTTCGCGTCCGGTAGTTCAAGTCGGAATTGGTACTCGTGACCGAGTTGCGCTGCGTGATCGGGCGGGAAGTAGAGCGTCTCGACACGGACACCGAGCGTTTCAAGTTTCGCTGCGAAGGCTCGAGATTGTGAATCGGTCAATGGATCGGCGTTGCCACCGCTGATAAACGTCGCTGGAAAGGAGGATGTCACCGCATCGATCGACCACATGCTTCGGAGGATATCGAGATCGCCTTTTCGTGCGCCGGTGTATGCCCAAAGCACAGTTTCGGCGCCCCACCGAATCAGCGGGAACATCCACTGATCACCTTCGATGAGTCCAGTGCTGCCACTGCCCGCGAACGCCTCCATATCGTAGAGACCGCAAAACAACGCGACCGCCCGGATCTGATCTGCCCCGACCGACGGTACGATACCGATCTTTCCGGCGTGCTGCGGATTGGTCGCCATTGCCACAAGTTGGGAACCGAGCTACGCACCCGAAGAATCGCCAGCGAACGCGAACATGTGGGGATTGACGTGAAGTCGATCTGCGTGTTGCTGAACGTAGGCGACTGCGTCGTTGATCTGGAAGAGTGCCGTTGGGTACATTTTTCGTGGACTATTCGAAAAACCGACGGAAATCACAGTGAACCCCTGCGCCGCGATCAGTTGAAGAAACGCAGAAGCGTCATTTCGGTGGCCCGATATCCAGGCACCACCGTGCAGCCAGAAAATCGTCGGGAATGCAGAGTCTGTGTTTGCCGACGATGGCCAGTAGATATCGAGTTTGGCATCGCGGTCTCCCGGACGATACGTCTCGTTCAGGATGGATGCGATACCGGTTGGGGCAAACCCGGCCATCCGTTTTTTCACATTGCGGGCATCGGCCTCGAACAGGGGGCGGATCAGCAACGCTCCGGGCCAGGGGCTCGTTTTAAAAGTTACGACTGTTGCAGCGATGAGTGCGATCACGACGACGGCGGACTTGCCGGCTCGTTGCGGCCGGGTTGAACTCGTTGATTGATTTCTATCGGTGGGTGGAGAACATGGACCGGCGACCTTACTGGTTGAATCGGCTCGCGGACTGGGTCAGAAATGCAGGATCAGCAGTTGGGATCAGAAAACCCGGTGACGTGTATGTCACCGGGTTTGCCTTCGCAGGTGCCAAGGGGCGGGCTCGAACCGCCGACCGCACGATTTTCAGTCGTGA
>JBBJOX010000269.1:0-4285 GCA_037724245.1 Thermomicrobiales bacterium
TGCCGCTGATTCTGGCCCCTACCGGCGGCAAGCTGAGCAAGCGGCATGGCTCGGCCTCGATCGACGATTTCCGAACTGGCGGGTATCTGCCGGAAGCCTTGCTCAACTACCTGGCGCTGCTGGGCTGGAGTCTCGATGGCGAAACCGAGATTTTCTCGAAAGACGATCTGCTGGCACATTTCAGTGTCGAGCGGATGAGTGCCTCGCCCAGCACGTTCAATCGGGAAAAGCTCGACTGGTTGAATCAGCAGTGGATCAACCATCACATCACGGTCGAATCATTGGCAGAACGATGTCTGCCATTCCTGATCGCTGCGGGAACGATTGAGGACGGTGCTGCAGACTCGTCTCATTCCCGATTCCGCGACGTCCGTGATGCGGCCGAGTTATTGAAGGACCGTATTCGCCTGCTGACCGAGACTCCCGACCTGATGTCGTATTTCCTCAATGGTCCGCTACCGGAATACGATGCAGCACTGCTCGTGCCAAAGAAGACTGAACCAGCGGACGCGAAACGGATGCTCGAAGCGGTTGCGCAGGTGCTGCCAACGCTGGATCTGACCGATCACGATGGCACCGAAGCCAGAATGCGTGATCTGGCGACTGAACTAGGCGTCAAACCGGGTCAGCTGTTCATGCCGATCCGCGTCGCCGCAACGGGTCGTACCCAGTCACCGGGTCTGTTCGATACCCTCCGCGTCATCGGCAAGGATCGGGTGATCGAGCGGGTCGATCAGGCGATCGCCAAACTTTGATCAGGGGAACACATGTCTCAACCTACTGAACTTTGTCTTGTTCGCCACGGAGAAACTGCCTGGAACCGTGCCGGTCGGTACCAGGGAACCTCCGATATCCCGCTCAATGATCTGGGGCTTGAGCAGGCGCGGCTTGGTGCCCAACGTCTGGCCAATGAACCGTGGGATGCGATCGTCAGTTCGCCGCTGGCTCGCGCGAAATCGACAGCTGAAGCGATCGCTGCGGCCACTGGTCTCGAATCTATCGAGTTTCTGGTTGATTTGCAGGAGCGCGCCTACGGTGATGCCGAAGGGCTGACGATTGCCGAGCGGGATGAACGCTGGCCCGAGGGAATGTGGCCGAATCTGGAATCGGTCGAGCATGTCTGGAAACGGGCCGAGCGATCACTGCAGGTGTTTGCCGAACTGTATGCGGGTAAGCGCATTATCGTGGTTAGCCACGGTGGTTTGATCAACGCGATGTTGCACGTGGCGTCGAACGGAGAGCTGGGTACTGGTATCTCCCGTATTCTCAATGTCAGTCTGACCCGGCTGCATTCGGACGATCAGGGCGCGTCGTGGGAAATCGATGTGATCAGCGATGCCGAGCATTTGATGGATGAGCATGGCGAGCTGAATGTGCTGATTCCGGCGAATGTCGATTCATCGGGAGTGGCCGCAGCGCGAAGCGGTATCTGAGCGGAGATCAACGTGGCATCGCGAGTGGTCATGATGTGTGGCTTGTCGGGATCGGGCAAGACGACCTACGCCGAATCCCTGGTTGCTGCGGGGATGGCCCGGTTGTCCATCGATGAGTACATTCACGCTCGCTACGGGATCTTCGGTGTTGATTACGATGCAACGCAGTGGCTGGTTTACCAGCAGGAAGCCGACGCAGCCGTTCGTGCCGAGCTGGTGTCGCTGATGGATCAGGAGATCGATGTGGTCGTCGATCTGAGTTTCTGGAACCGGGCTGGTCGTGATGAGTACAAGTGCCTGATCGAAGCTCACGGTGCCGAATGGGACCTCGTCTACATCAAGGTAGACCCGTCGATCCTGCCGGAGCGACTCGCTGTTCGGGCCCGGCGAAGCGATGCCAATGCGTTTCCGGTTCCGCCCGAGATGCTGGCAGCGTTCATTGCCGGGTTCGAGGCACCCGATGGCGAGGGTGAGCGCATCATCGAACACGGCTGAGCAATTTCTGCTAGAATCCCCGAACTCCCGATCAACCGCGATCCGGCGAAGCGAGGACGCGATGGCTAACCGTAATCGTAATAACCTCCGGCAGTAGAACCATCTGATTTCGGACGTGCCGTTCATCGGCAATCGTCCGCGAGATGGACCTGCCCGACGAACGTGAGCTCTGCGCTCACGTCTGGTTAGCGTTCCCCATCCCAATCGAATGTGAGGTTGATCTTGGTCGAGTTGCACACTCGTGCTCTTGCGACGACGTCGTCCGATGTCGTCATTTCGACGGACCATCTGGTCAAGACCTATCAGTACCACCGGCAACAGGCGGGGCTTGTGAATGCGTTGAAGAGTCTCGTTCATCGTGAGTATCAGACTCGGGTGGCAGTCAAGGGGATCGATCTGGCGGTCCGCCGCGGCGAGGTGGTCGGATTACTCGGCCCAAATGGTGCCGGCAAAACGACGACACTGAAAATGCTGACCGGATTACTGAGGCCATCCGATGGAGCAGTCTCAGTTCTGGGATTCCAGCCGTGGCAACGGGAGACAGAATTCCTGCGCCGTATCGCGCTGGTCATGGGTCAGAAATCGATGCTCTGGTGGGATGTTTCGGCGATGGAAAGCCTGCTCCTGCACAAGGATATGTACGGACTCGATGAGGCCACATTCCGTGAAAGCGTCGATGAGCTGGCGGAGTTACTGGATGTTCGTCAGCATTTGGACATTCAGGTGCGGCGACTTTCGCTTGGTGAGCGGATGAAGCTGGAGCTGATGGTCGCACTCGTTCATCGACCTGAGGTGCTGTTTCTCGACGAACCGACAATTGGACTCGATGTGGTGGCCAAAGCTCGGGTGCGAACGTTTCTCGCCGACGTGAATCGACATCGCGGAACGACAATCGTGATCACCAGTCACGATATGGACGATATCGAGGCACTCTGCCAGCGGGTGATGATCATGACCCAGGGCGAGATCGAGTACGACGGCGATCTGACACAACTGGTCCGAACGACGCAACCGCGGAAGCGGATACGGGTCGTCTTCGGCGGTCCGGTCGATCTCGAAACGGTTCGGACCCAGCTCCCTGATGTGGATGTGAAGGATCGGACGGAGGATCACTCCGAAGCAGTGGTGATGATTGAATCGCCGCGCGATGTGTTGAGCGAGACGCTGTCGCGGCTGCCGCTACTCGGGCCGGTGATCGACATCGATGTCAGCGATACCGATATCGACGAGATCATCCGCGAACTCTTCACGCGACGTTCCGAAGCGGAGGTTTCGCCATGACGATGTCCCAGAAATGGCGCGTGATCCGACGGTTGTTCGCAATCAATTGCGCCTCGACGATGGCCTATCGCTTCGAATTCATCATCTGGATGGCGGGTTCGATCGTCACCCCGATCGTGGGTCTTGCGATCTGGCGGGCGACGGCGGCCAGTGGGGCAACGTTGCCGGTCAGTGCAACGTACCTGACAACCTACTTCGTGATGTCGAGTCTCTTCGCACTGGCGACATCGAGCTGGCATGGCGAGTGGATGCCGAGCATGATCCGCGAGGGCAAGCTCTCGATCTGGTTGATGCGGCCGGGATCGGTGTACTTCGAGATCATCGCCAACAATCTGGCGGAAAAGGTGATCAAGCTGGTCGTCCTGCTGCCGATGGTCGGAATTTTTGGCTGGTTCTTCCGGGACGATCTGGCGGTTCCGGGTGGCGTCCTGCGCTGGACACTGACCATCATCAGCCTGTTGCTGGGAGCAATCATGTTCTTTTCGCTGCGGGCATTGGTGGGCACGATCGGATTCTGGATGGAGGAAACTCGCTCGATCAATGTTGCGATTGGACTGCTCGAAGGCATCTTGCTTGGTGGGATCATCCCGCTGGCACTCTTCCCGGAGTGGTCGCAGGGATTCGTCGCAGCGCAAGTCTTTCGATTCCGGTTTGCGTTCTCGCTCGATGTGTTACTGGCCGATCTGTCGACCGCTGAGCTGATCCAGGGATTCGCCTGGCAGCTGGCCTGGACGGCGGGGATGGTCGCGGCGTCGGTCTGGCTCTGGAATCGCGGCCGGGCCGTGTTCAGTGCGGTGGGAGGATGAGCGAGATGTGGGAGCAGCCAATCGACCGCTCGACCCTGCACCGGATCGGACGTCACGTTCGAATCTGGCGTCGATTCCTGATCATCGCTTTTGCCCGGGAGGCGCAATTCCGCGCCAACGCGATCGGCACGGTGCTGGTTGGCCTATGCAATATCGTCGTCTCGCTGATTCCGGTCCTCGTGCTCTTCGAGTTCACCGGGGATGTGAAGGGCTGGAGCCGTCCGGAGGTGATTGCGCTGGCCGGGATGTTCCAGATTGTGACCGGACTGC
>JBBJOX010000270.1:0-4251 GCA_037724245.1 Thermomicrobiales bacterium
CTGCTTCGCTCCCGACCGTAGGATCTGAGCTCGTCTCTGACCTGAACGTTCCGACGCACGACTTCAGCCCTCACAGTAGGCGCAGAGCTGGTCTCTGCTAAAGGCAACGGCACCAAGCCTCGGCCTGTACGAGAATCCGCGTTCGGTCCATTCCGGAGTCCAACACCCTCCTGCCCCTGTCGCCAACAACCGGACTCCCCCACCAAAACCCCGCCAATTCAGGGGTTCTGATGATACAACCACAGCTAACGATCCATAGCCTGTTACATCTACGCTTCTGGTTTTGGAAGTAATGGTCAAAACGGGATTAGCTGGTAATCTCATCGTCTTCGTCCAGACCTGCCTTGTTCGCCGCTTCGGCAAAATGACTGTGACGGGCTATGCCAACGATCTTGCCGTCAGCGATCCGGAACACTGACGCCACCGTTTGGCTGCTCATCACCTCGCCTGTAGTGGCATCATGCCAATCCGCCAGTTGTTCAACGACCACCACGCCACCCCGCGCAAACGTCCGTTGCGGGTGCATGGTGACACTGGCCCGGCCCACCCACTCGTTCAACAGCTGTTTGCCGACACCGCTCCCACGGGGGCCACCGATCTTGATGTCCTCGCTCGCCAGCTCAAGCAGTTCATCGGGTTTACGGGCATTGAGTAACTCATGAAATGCGGCAACGAGGGCGAGTGATTGATCAAGTTGCGTTGTCACCTGGGATCTCCTGCTGCGTCGATGCGGTGCTGAAGCTGCCGCGTGTTGCGATCTTGCCACATCACCGGGGATACTGAAAACAGAAGCGAACGATGTCCGATGACCGCTCCAGTCCTGAAGAAATCTCCCATCTACCGAGAAACGACAATCGCCATGGTCATATCCAACGAGAGTGAGCGCGCTGCCCTGGTTCGCGCCAACAAGGCAACCACGAAACTGCTGCGCGAACTCGAGGAGTTCGCGATAGCAGGTCGGACAACCCGCGAACTGGACACGTACGCCCGGGACTATATTGCCGGGCTCGGCGGCGAGCCAGTCTTCGAAACCCAGGCGGGCTTCCCCGGCGCGATCAACACCAATCCCAACGATGTCGTTGTCCATGGAATCCCCGGCGATTACAAACTCCGCGTCGGTGACATTATGACAATCGATGCCGGGATTCTGCTGAGCGGCTACGCTGGCGATGCCGCAACCACGTTCACGATCGGCCCGGCCAACCGACGTCAGAAGAAACTGATCGAGACCACTCGCGCAGCCATGTACGAAGCCATCGCCGCGGCCAAAACCGGCAATCGCGTCGGCGATGTCAGTTGGGCAATGCAGTCCTATGCCGAAATGCACGGCTGCACCGTTGCCCTCGGCTTCGGCGGTCACGGGCTGGGCACCAGCATGTGGGAAGACCCACACGTTCCATTCGCCGGCGATCCCGGAACCGGTGACGAGCTCGTCGAAGGCATGGTCCTGACCGTCGAACCTGTCGTCATCGAAGGCAAGCAGGATTACTACATGGCCAACCGCTGGGAAGCGCGAACCCGCGATCGCAGCAACGTCGCCCAGTTCGAACGCGCTATCGAAGTCACTGCCACCGGCGGCTACATCCTCAGCGGCGACTGAAACGAGGAGAGATGACCGCGACAGCAAGAATCACACTCCGTCGCTGGGCGGAAAACAACGCTGATATCCTGCGCCAGTGCAATACCCCGGAGATGATGAAGTATCCTGGTGGGCCTGAATAAGACGAACAGGTGGCCGCCCGGCACGCGCGCTTCCTGAGGCTCAATCAAGCCGGAACCACACATGTATGCAATTTCGACCGTGGCCGAACGTCACAATGTCGGCGCGATCGGATATTGGGAGGGTACGTTTGAGGAGCGGCCTGTCCACGAATGTGGCTGGAGCATTGTGTCGGGTTCTCAGGGCAAGGGATTCGCTCGGGAAGCTCTTTTGTTGTTGCTGGCCGAACGGGCGTCGATCGATGCCAATCTGCACCTGTATGCGTTTCCGTCGATTGAGAATGAAGCGTCCAACGCACTTTGCCGCACATCGGGGTTTCGCTTTGAACGATCGATGGATTTCGAATTCCCGCCTGGCCATACGATGCGGTGCAATATCTGGACGATCGACGCTGCTTCCAACCCGTGATTCAGGGCATTGACTGGAATTCGAACATTCTCTGCTGCGATTACCAACGACCCCACCAATCCAACACGCAGCGCCGTTCCTCGGTCGGCGCAGAGCTCGTTTCTACCGGAGTCAGATGGCGCGAATACGAACGGACAGGCACGAGGCCAGACTCCCCTGTCACCCGGTCGGCCCAGAGCTCGTCTCCGCCGAAGTACCCGGCCCGCAACGCAAGGACACCCGGTCGGCGCAGAGCTCGTCTCTGCCGGAGTCTGTTGGCGCGAAACCGAGCGGGCAGGCAAGAAACCAGACCCTCCTGTCGACAATCATCGCTTCCATGCCCGGAAACTGGCACGCCTCGCAATTCACAACGAAACAGGGTGGAGCCATTGGCTCCACCCTGTACTGCATGTCGTATCGATCGAGGTCTAGTAGATCTCGAGATAGCGATCGAGTTCCCATTGCGAGACCTGAAGCCGGAATTCGTTCCATTCCGCAGTCTGCGCCTCGATCAGGGCGTTGAAGATGTGATCGCCAAGGGCTTCGCGGATCACGTCGCTCTTCGCCAACTCGGCTGTGGCTTCACCAAGCGTGGCCGGCAGCGTCGGGATGTTGCGTCGCTTCAGATCCTCATCCGTGAAGTGGTAGAGATTCTCTTCCACTGGATCCTCGAGCGGCAGTTCGTTGATGATCCCGTCCATACCGGCAGCCAGCATCGCGGTGAACGCGAGATACGGGTTCGCCGATGGATCCGGGCAGCGCAGCTCTATGCGTGTCGCGTTCAGGTTGCCACCGCGAATCGCCGGCACGCGGATCAGGGCCGAACGGTTGGTCCGGGCCCATGCCACGTAGACAGGTGCCTCATATCCTGGAACCAGACGGCGATAGCTGTTGACGATCGGTGCGATCACGGCGCACAACGCGCGGGCATGCTTCAGCTGACCGGCGATGAAGTGCTTGGCGATCTTGGAGAGGCCGTAGGGATCGCTTTCGTCGACGAAGGCATTCTTGCCGAGTGCCTTGTCGATGAAGCCGAAACTCTGATGCACGTGCATACCGGAACCGTTGATGCCAGCGATCGGCTTCGGCATGAACGTGGCATGCAACCCGTGATTCTGCGCCATCGCCTTCAGGATGTACTTGAAGGTCTGGGCGCGATCACCCGTGGCAACAGCAGGACCGTACTCGAAGTCGATCTCGTGCTGGCCCACGGCAACCTCGTGATGGCTGGCCTCGACTTCGATACCCATCGCATCCAGTGCGTTGACCATGTCCTTGCGAACCGTCGCGGCGAGATCGGTGGAGAGATCGAAGTAGCCACCCTGATCGTGAGGGAGTGGCTTGATGCTGCCATCTTCACCACGCTGGAACAGGAAGAACTCGAGCTCGGGACCGACGTTGTAGAGGTAGCCGTGCTCGGCCAGCTTCTGCAACTGCTTGAACAATGCGCTGCGCGGATCGCCAGGGAACGGATCGCCGTTTGGCTTGAAGATCCAGCAGATAACGCGGGCAGTAACGTACGCACCGGTTTCCCATGGGATGATCGCGAAGGTCGAGAGGTCGACTTCGAGATACATGTCGGATTCGGCAATGCGGGTAAATCCGGCGATGGACGAACCATCGATCCACTGACCACCATCGACGACGTGATCGAAGATCTTGGCAGGAATGGTCACACTCTTGACGATGCCAAGCACATCGGTGAACTGCAGATTGATGAATCTGACGTTCTTTTCCTTGATCAGCGCATAGATTTCTTCCGGAGTTGGTCCGGTTCCGAGGATCGTCTCTCGGGATACCGCTTCTGCCACGCCTAATCTCCTCAACCAACGACTCAGCGTTCAACACGTGCTGAACGCGCGGGAACACATCGAACGCTGCGCCCCATCAGCAATGGGAATGTACCCGGCAATGCGCACAACCGGCACCGTGCATGATGATCAATTCCACTTGTGATTTATGGGCACAATGCACATATTGGGCAGTCGGACCTATGCTCGTTGTGCAACGCGCACGAAACCGGCCAATCCAATCTGTCGATTCCACCGCCAATCCACCAGCATCATCTGCAGTGCCCGACTCACGTGTTCGAAAACCCTCGCCCAACCGTGGTCGTCATGCTGAGCGCAGCCAAGGATCCCCCG
>JBBJOX010000271.1:0-4205 GCA_037724245.1 Thermomicrobiales bacterium
TGAATAGACCGTTTGATACCGATCATCGTCATCGAGCCGCTGTGTAATGTACGGGGGCAGGGGCATGCGTCCGTAATCAGACAGTCGAGCCGCGAGTTCCCGATCGAGTTCGATTTCGACCTGCCCGTCGGAATGCTTCATCGCCAGCGTCGCAGTGGCCGAATTCTCACCGGACTTCGAGTGGATGATGATCAACTCACCTGGCCGCAACTTCGCAGCCGGCTTGGCCAGAGCTCGCCAACGGTTGCCCGCGATCCGTCGAAGCAGCAGAAACTCAACTGCACCACCGGTCGCGCGTGCACCGAGAAGTCGCGCCGGAAGCACGCGAGAATCGTTGAATACGAGCACATCGCCAGGATTCAGAAACTGTGGGAGCTGATCGAACCGGGTGAATTCCAGTTCAGGCTTGCTCCGATCCAGCACCAGGAGACGGCTTTCGCTCCGCCGTTCCAAGGGGAACTGGGCAATCAGATCCGTTGGAAGCTGATAGTCGAACTCGGTCATCAGCAGCGGACTGGATGTATCTGCGTCGCTCATGCGTCCTCTGAGAACATCGGTGTCTGTGACACATGCGAAACGTGCGACGCCGGCATCACCTTGCCGAGATGCTCGTAGGCGCGGCGAGTGACGATTCGACCGCGAGGGGTACGCTGCAGGAATCCCAACTGGATCAAAAACGGTTCGTAGACGTCCATGATCGTGTCTGTTTCCTCACTGGTGGCGGCAGCCAGCGTCTCGATACCGACAGGGCCACCATCGAATTTGTCGATCACGCTGAGAAGGATGCGCCGGTCTACATCGTCAAGACCCAGTTGATCGACTTCAAGCAAGTTGAGAGCACGGTCGGCAATTTCCTCGGTCACAACCGACTCACCTTCGACCTGCGCCACATCTCGAACTCTCCGCAACAGACGATTGGCAATTCTTGGCGTACCCCGCGCCCTCGATGCCAATGTTCGTGCACCGCCGGGATCGAGCGTGACGTTCAGAATGTCGGCGGAGCGAACGATGATTTCTTCCATCGCATCGTCGTCGTAAAAGTCGAGCCGCATAACTGCTCCGAAACGATCGCGTAACGGCCCGGTGAGGAGTGCCAGACGTGTCGTAGCGCCGACCAGGGTGAACCTGGGGAGGTTGATCCGCATGGTTCGGGCAGCCGGGCCTTTGCCGATCACGATATCGACGGCGAAATCTTCCATTGCCGGATAGAGCACTTCTTCCACCACGCGATTCAGTCTGTGGATCTCGTCGATAAACAAGACATCGCCGTGTTTGAGATTGGTCAGAATGGAAACGAGATCGCCCTGTCGCTCGATTGCAGGACCAGACGTCATCCGAAGCTGCACACCCATCTCGACGGCGACGATGGCCGCCAGTGTCGTTTTGCCGAGACCCGGCGGACCGTAGAACAGCACGTGATCGAGCGGTTCCTCTCGCCCGAGCGCGGCCTGAATGAAGATGCGCAGGTTGGTCTTGACCCGGTCCTGCCCGATGTACTCGTTGAGCCGTCGCGGCCGCAACGATCGATCGCCACCGATATCCTCGTCCCGTTCCTTGGGCGATACCAGCCGGTTGCTCGATTCCGGGTCGGGTTGTGGTGCAGCCAGATCGGCTGAAGATCGAACACTCATGGGCACAATTCTACGCCATATCGGAACATGCGTTCTACTATGACTCTTCGATCACGAAGTTGGGGATTCCGGAGCTGACCGGATAGGTACGCTTGCACACGTGGCAGGTCAGTCCGCCGACATTCACGCTGAGTTCGCCATGATCGAGTGGACAAACTAGGAGTTTCAGGAGTTTCAGGAGTTCTGGAGCTATCTCGTTCGAAGCGTGTCGATCCTCATTCGTCGTAGATGAATGCTGTCTGGTCTGGCTCAAGTTGCAGCCTCGCTATCGGGTGAAGCGACTGGAGTTCCGGCAGTAATCGGAACTCCCAATGTCGTCAGGTTGTTTCGGGATTGATCGGCGAGAAATGAATCGGGATCGATATCGATCGCCCGCTGATAGTACGGCACAGCCTCGTCGTTCCTCGGCGGTGTCGCGAGCCGGTACATTTCTCCCAAATAATAGTGCGCCGCCTGATTATTCGGGTCGAGTTCGATCACCCTCAGGAACTGGACTTCAGCGTCGGCCGGTTTCCCACCATCCGAAAGTGCGCGCGCAAAGTCCAGACGGGCCGCGGCATCCTCTGGCCGCAGATCCATGACCTGTTCGTAGACGGGAATTGCCTCGTCGACCCGATTCGAATTACCGAGGAGATTCGCCAGCAATAACATTGCCTCATAGTCGTCCGGATTCGCAGCGACTTCGGTTTGCTGAGCCGCTACGACGTCAGCGTTCGGATCGACGAAGTTTTCGGGATCGTCCTCGTCGTCGCCGAGACTGACCAGATCCAGAGATATTGCAGTGACCAGACCCGCAGCCAGCATCGAGCAGATGACCAACGACGATATCGCGATGAACGCAATCGACAAGCGACTGCGTTTCACTGGAGGCAGTGTGTTGCCCTTGTGTCGCGCCGTCTGGCTGCGTTTGCGTGGTTTCTGCACAGTTCGTTTCCAGTTCGGATACTGCTGCTGGATCACCATCAGGCGGCCAGACCATTCGAAGACGTTGACCTGCACGAAACAATACCAAAAATAGGGTGACAAATGGCTTGGTGAGATACGCACGCCTTTGGTATACTCACTCGGCTTCTGCGAGAGCACGGGCCGAACTAGCTCAGTTGGTAGAGCAGCTGTTTCGTAAACAGCAGGTCGCCGGTTCGAGTCCGGCGTTCGGCTTCGCGCGGTGGAAGCAGTACACTACACTTCGGGCCGGAGTGGCGGAACGGCAGACGCGCTACGTTCAGGGCGTAGTGAGGGTAACCTCGTGGGAGTTCAAATCTCCCCTTCGGCACCGGTTGGAATGCGATCATTCGTGGATTGCAATTTCAGCCAGCACGTTAACAGGTTAAGGTTTGGAAGCAGTAAAGGTGGATGGTCGCTGGATCTTTACGGAACCAGAGGAAAGTCCGAGCTGCACAGAGCGTGGGTGCCTGGTGAAAGTCAGGGAAGCTCGGCCTCGGCCGGGTTGACAGTCCAGATTGGCGTGCCTTCGGGCACGAGAGCAACAGAAACCAAATCTGCCGATTCGTCGGTGGAATGAAAAGGGCAATCCTCCCCGCAGCAATCTCCGATTCGGCCGTTACCAGGTGGCTCGCCTAGGTCGGAAGTCGAGAGCAGTCACGGAGGCGACGACGTGACCGACCGTTCACGGTCGAGAGAGATGACCATCACAAACAGAACTCGGCTTACACCCTTTATCATCACCAACCTGTGGTGCCTTTAGCTCATTCGGCAGAGCGCTGGTCTGTGGAACCGGAGGTGGCGGGTTCGAACCCCGTAAGGCACCCCTCAACGTTTAAGCGTCGGTCGCGCATTCGCGTCCGACGCTTTTTGCTGTCTTATGAGATCAGATCGCAGCTCAGCGAAGTGATACCGAGGCTCGTTCCGGGCGATCACGCCATTTCGAAACCAACCAACCTCCACCTACGGCCGCAGCAACCATCACAAACGGAACGACTGCCGCGGTAGGCGGTGGTTCTGAGCGAATGGAACTCTCCAAACCCAGCAGGTTCCGACCCACTGCTTTCAGAACTGCCGTCCCAATGTGCGCCGGAAGGTACAGCGCAGGGATCAGGGAGGCCCAGAGCACCGGTCGATCACGCACAGCAGCGGCGATCAGGCCACCGGCAATGCCGAGCCCAAGTGTTGCGTTCAGTAGATCCGTAGGTTTGGCGACGAAGGCAACAGTAGCGGTCAGCCCCAAAGCGATCACCCAACGCGACACCGGTTCATCCGAGCGTTTAGCAGCTATCGCGAGTACACCGGCAGCACCAAACCAGATCAACCCCCCGGTTCCGTTGAGCAAACGACCAATCTGGCCATCGATCGCAATCGATGCACCGACCACGATCGTCGATGCAATCAAGGCAGTTGTTCCATATTGCTGAAGTTGTTGAATCGAGCGTTTCACTGGTCCGTCCCTCCATTTGCAAGTGGGCAAACCATACGAGAGACGAGACGTGAGTTCAATTCACGCGTGCCTGATCCTGACGAACTGGGGCAATCGCTGGTATACTCCATGGCGGTGCATTTGCCCACGTAGCTCAACGGATAGAGCGCTTGTCTTCGGAACAAGAGGCTAGGGGTTCGAGT
>JBBJOX010000272.1:0-1849 GCA_037724245.1 Thermomicrobiales bacterium
AAGTCCGAGATCACGATATCGACGAGTCGATTGGCTCCATTCAGCCAGTCAGGAACAGCGGTCGCGCGGTAGAGCTCGATCAGCGCATCGGCAAGGAAGGCATAGTCCTCAAGCACGCCGTCGCCCCGCGTCTGGTTGTCTTTCCACGAGTGGCGAAGGTGTCCGGAACTGGTGACGAGTGCTCTTTTAATGAACTTCGCAGTTCCGGTTGCCATGGCAAGGAGATCAGGATCGTCGATGATATGGGACGCCACGGCGAGGGCCCTGATCATCAGGGCATTCCAGCTGGTGATAATCTTGTCGTCGCGACCAGGCCGTTCACGGTCGGCCCGGGCAATCAGCAGTTTTGCCTTCGCGCTTTCGAGAGCCGTTTCGAGCGATACGATGTCCCGATCCTGGGCGACGGAGAGATCCTCCAATGTCCGTGAGACATGGAGGATCGAGGTGTTGTGCTCGAAATTTCCGGCTTCGGTGACACCGTAGTGCAGTCGGACAAGATCAGCTTCATCGGCAGTCAGCAGGCGATCGATCTCTTCACTGGTCCAGACGTAGAACTTGCCTTCCTCGCCTTCGCTATCGGCATCGAGTGCGGCGCAGAAGCCACCTTCTTTGGTGAGCATCTCTCGCTGCGCCCACATGGCGATGCTGCGGACGATCGTGCGATATCGCTCATTTCCGGTGATCTTGAAGGCGTCGGCATAGAGCACCATCAACTGGGCGTTGTCGTAGAGCATCTTCTCGAAATGGGGAACCAGCCATCCGGCGTCGACGGAGTAGCGAGCGAATCCACCTGCCAGATGGTCGTGTATCCCGCCATCGGCGATGCGATCGAGCGTGGTCAATGCCATCGCCCGAGCGGTGTCGTTGCTCCGGAGTACAGCATGGCGAATCAAAAACTCGAGGACGGGAGCCTGCGGGAACTTTGGCGCGTTGCCAAATCCACCGTGGACCGGATCGAACTGCGTCGCGAGCTGCTCGATGGCACGATCGGTTGTGACATTCGAGATGGGATTGGAAGGCAGCGCAGCCGTACTGTTCTGCAGAAACGCGCGAACCTGGTCTGCATTTTCGAGCAGTTTTTCCGGAGCGGCATGCCACGTTGAGCTGAGGGTGGAAAGCACTCTCGGGAAACCGGGCATTCCTCCGCGGTCGGCCGGTGGCCAGTAGGTGCCTCCGAAAAATGGAGTGCCATCGGGGGTGGTAAAGACGTTGAGCGGCCATCCACCCTGGCCAATCATGCCCTGAACCGCGCTCATGTAAATCGCATCGATATCGGGCCGTTCTTCGCGATCGACCTTGATGCAGACGAAGTGATCGTTGAGTTGGCTGGCGATGTCCGGATTCTCGAACGATTCGTGCGCCATCACGTGACACCAGTGGCAGGCGGAGTAACCGATGCTGATCAGAACCGGTTTGTTGTCCCTGGTCGCAACGGCAAATGCTTCATCTCCCCAGGCATACCAGTCGACCGGATTGTCCCGGTGCTGAAGGAGATACGGACTCGTTTCAAACTGAAGTCGATTTGGCATGGTGATTCCAATTGCCCGAAGTGGAATATCTGTTTCAGGCTCTGCGCAAAAGGGGAAGGCGATCACCGTATTCGGCAACCAGTTTGGCCATGATCTCATCACCGTCCGGAACATTCATCGATGGGATAACCGGCGGGGCGATGCCGCGATTGATCAGGACGTCAGCGGTCTCGACCACGATCGCGTTGATCAGGGCCACGCCAACGGCCGTGGAGACGCCACCGACCAGCTGCTGGCGGTCCGGAAGTTCGATCAATGCGTCTCCGAGCGGAACGTGCGTATCGATAGTCAGCGAGACTACATCGGCGAGGCGCTGACCA
>JBBJOX010000272.1:1859-2816 GCA_037724245.1 Thermomicrobiales bacterium
CAATGGTGCGGGCGCCTAGTTCGTTGCATCGCAAGGCGAAATCGATCGGCACCGGGTTGACGCCGGAATTGCTGATCACAAACACGATCTCGCCGGATCGGATGTCCTGACTGTCGGCGATCACTTGTCCGTAGCCCTCGGTGCGTTCGAGCTTCGTGGCGTTAACCGAGCTGAGGAGCGTGAGATTGACATCGAGAATCGGGTTGAGCGGGAGCAAGCTGCCGGCGCGATGGAAGACTTCTTCGGCGATGATGTGTGAATGTCCCGAACCGAACAGATGAACCACGCCATGGTCCGCAATCGAATCGGCCATCCAGCCGGCCACGGTTTCGACCTGTGGGCTTTGTGATCCAATCACGGATTCGATGACATCGTAAAGACGACGAAAGTAGTTTCTGTAAACGGGCATAAGTCGAGCTTTCCCTCGTGTCTTCAAGAGGTGAATGATGTGCCTGTGTAAAGCAGTTGTCTCGCATTCTTGCATAACGGAACCGGTCGAGTGGCCGAGTGCTACAGGCTAGCGCGGCACGATTCCGAACAGCAGCACTTCAACGATCGAGTCGGCTATATCGAGGTTGGATCTGTTGGGCTCGTCTCCGTTCGCGGAATAGCGCTCCCGGAAGTTCAGTTGCGCATGCACCATTCCGTAGACTATAGGGATTAACGCTTCCAGATCGATATCGGTTCGAAGCTCACCCGCGGCGAGGTGGCGATCGAAGCACGTGAGCAGTGTGCCGATCAGGGATTCTTCGGGAGTCACATCGCGGAACGTTTCTTCACGTTGCCGTTTCGAAACGAAGTTGTTGAAATCCTGATTGAGCCGTCGCATGTCGCGCGGACCGCGCTCCAGAAAAAGCATCGCCAAATTATGGATCGTCGTGCGGAGGTCGGTTTCCTGCAACACGATACTGGTGATCTGTTCGCGAACGGTGGCGACCTCGTTGGTAAAGGCAATGG
>JBBJOX010000272.1:2826-4192 GCA_037724245.1 Thermomicrobiales bacterium
ACAGTTCTTCCTTGCCGGAGAAGTGATAATACAGTGCGGCCTTGGTAATGCCTGCCGCGTTGGCAATTTCACTCATGCTGACATCGGCAAAGCCTCGCACTGAAAACAGGGCGAGGCTTTGCTCGAGGATGCGCGAACGCGCCGATCCGGTTTCAACGGTGACTGAATTGACAAGCACTTCGGTTAACGACATCGACTCAACATCCTGTGCGAACGTGAGTACATGCTACGTACTAACCGGCTGGCTGTCCAACTGGGGAGCGTCCCCGGAACTACTCTTCCGGTACTTCCTCGCAGGACTCGATGGTTTCCTGTTCCAGTTCGGCGAGGCGCAGATCGACCGTTTGTTCACCATCTCCTCCTGGATCGAGGTAGGTGATCGTGATTGTGTCACCGGGATCGTAGTTGAAGAGGATCTCGGAGAGTGTGTCGTCCTTGGTAATGTCACGATCGTCGATCGCCAGAATGATCATGTTTTCTTCGAGTCCCGCTCGTTCGGCCGGAGAATCGGTCGCCACTTCGGTGACCAGAACACCGGCGGCGAACGGCAGATCGTTCAGAATCGCATCCGGAATCGTGATCGGAATCGACTGAATGCCGATCACTGGCAGCGAGAGTTCGCCATCGTCGATCATGTCGGCGGCGCGCTTGGCGATCGTGTTGCTCGGTACCGCGAAGTAGATACCGGCCAGATCGGCACCCGATTCATCGAGAATGCTGATCGTGTTGATGCCGATCACTTCACCCCGCATGTTGAAGAGCGGGCCACCGGAATTGCCGTTGTTAATGGCTGCCGAGTGCTGAACCATATTGTTGTAATTGCCGCACTGGCTCTGCAGATAGAGACCAGGCTCGGCACCGGTGCGTCCCGATCCGGTGGCAACACCTTCGGTGATCGTGTTCGTAATGCCACTTGGAGAACCAATGGCTACGACTTTCTCACCTGGCAGCACGGCGTCGGAATCGCCCAATGGCAGCACTGCTGGCACGGTTTCCGGATCAACCTTGAGCACGGCGATATCGTCGCGCGCATCGAGCCCGATCAGCTCGGCTTCGACATAGGTGCCATTGGTGTAGGTGACGTAAAAGACTTCCTGGCCAGTGACAACGTGCCAGTTGGTGATGATATGACCTTCGGCATCGAGGACAAATCCTGAACCGATGCCATAGAAATCGGCACTGCCATCCTCATCCGGTGTGTACGCCATGATCTGCACGACCCCGGGCAGAACCCGCTCGACCATTTCCGGTGTGGTCAGTTCCGTGGTTGCCGGTTCGGTTTCCTGGGCAAGGGACACCTGCGGAGCGGCGAAGAGAGGGAGAGTACTGCAGAGCAGCGCTAGCAGGATAAAGAGGCGGTGCGGTT
>JBBJOX010000273.1:0-4191 GCA_037724245.1 Thermomicrobiales bacterium
GCCGGAGAAATCGATATGGAAGCCGGCACCGTTACCTTGCCACTGTATGAAGGCTGGATGGTCGATGGAACACCTGTTTGGTATGTCCTGACTGACACGACGGATGAGGCAAATGCCGAGGCACTTGGGCTCAACCATTCGGCAAAACTCGCCTACGCGAACGTCGAGGGGGCGGTCCGTACCGCAACTCTTGAACAGGATTTGACGCTGACCTTCGATGAGGGAACAGTGGATTTTTCTCCCGAGCTCGAGGTCATGCCGGGTACCGGAGACGAGGCGTTTCCGCCAAGCTCGTTCCAGCCGGGGTCGATCGGCGATACTGATTACAGCCCTCTGGCCTTGATCACGAACGCTGGCGGTCACATTTATAATGCTCCAATCATCGCGTTTGGCAACGCTGCCGAAGATCTCGCATTTTGTGACGGGAGCCCCGATCACAGCCTGGTCCACGACAGAGTCGTCTCGATTTGCCCGGAAGAAGAAACAGTCACGATCCAGATGGTCGTCGGTTTCAGTTTTGCTCGTCCAGTCTTTTACATGAGCTTCGACGCTTCCGATCCTATGGTTGCCACACTCGAGCAGGCGACGTTTGCTCCAGCAATGAGTAAGATTCAGGTCGGATTCGACGATGGCGCGTTCAGCGCTGTCGAACGGTTGTTCGTGACCGGGAACGGACCGACCGGTGCCGACAATCCTCAGCGACAGGGGCTGAACAGTACATTGATGGGTGAAGGCATGGGGCCACTGAATGTCTTCGGGGGTGTTCCGACACTCGCGCTCGACTACAGTCCGTTGTGGGATCTGAATCTCGGATTCTGGACCCAGGAAGCGATCGACGCGGGCTATCGTTCTCGGATGATTGACGAGTTCCAGTATTTGGGCATGGCCGAGCAGGGGTATATTACCGGTCCGGCCGGGGCACCGTTTGGCTCGACTGGATTCATCATCAATTGTCCGATCGTCGCTCGACTGCTGTAGAGCGTCATTCACACTGTCCATGTCAGACCCAATGTCGGGTTGTGCAGACTTCAATCGTTCGCGTGGGACCGTGCACGGTGAGTCGAACGTTACTCAACGCACCAGCCAGGGGAGTCTGCCGAGGGTGTGATATCCCTCCAGCGTGACAAAAGACAGACAAGGGCCGCTCCAGAAGCGGCCCTTGTTTGTTGTGTTAATGAGGCGGCGAAAGATTTCCCAAAGCGTTCCATGAGAAAGTGCTCTTCTCCGCGAACGCGAAGTCGAAAAAAGTGCCGGCAGCAGTGTTGCCTTCGGATGGCCCGTCATCGACAAGGACGTGATCGCCTCGGCAATGCTGGAATCTAGCATTTCGGATGAGCAAGTTCAGCCTGCTGCCTATGACACCTGCTTCGCCCTCACGCGCGACCTGCTGGTCCGCCAACGTCGCTTGATGACCCTCGATACCCCATTCGTCTATCCAGTCGTTCTGGAGCGTGCGGTCCGCGTCTGTGACGAGGCAAGGGCCATCCTGATCCCCGTCCTCTGCTCGGCTGATCGGGACGTTCGCAATCGTCGCGTGGCCACACGCCCGGCGATGCGGTCCCAGCCTGCCGGGCAGAGCCGGACACCGGGGTATGCCAGGGAACGGTTCTCCCATCTCCCGGTCGACCGGATCGAGATTGTCACGGATGGTGCGATTGATGACGCGATCCTGAAAGCAGTCGGTGCAATCCGACGGCGGCTGGCGCTTCCGAACACATTGGCGCATCAGTGACTTCTGAAGTGTCCCTTGTCAGCTCGTGAGGCTGCCCAAGAAAGGAATCAAGGCGTCGAGATCCTCCACCGTGTACGTCGGTTGACGTTCGTCGCCGGCAGATCGTCCCGACCGGTTCACCCAGGCGACGGGTATCGACGGCGCCACGGCCCCGGCGACATCGGCCGTCAGTGAATCACCGATGTGCAGCACCTCCGACGATGCCAGACCGATCGCGGCGAGGGCATGAGTGGCACATGGTCGCGCACGTCAAACCATGCACGAAGCCAGAAATCCGGCCCCCCGGTCTGCAGCGTTTCGGCTGCGCCAGGCGATGGTGTCCGCAAAAAACAATATCAACCTCGATCTCACCGTCGAGAACTTTGAGCTTGATTGTGCCAACGTCGCCAGGCCGGGTGAGACAGGATATGAGCATATCCACGTCATGGTCGACTGCAAGATCATGGCCCAACTTGTCAACTTCTGTTGTGAGACATCGATCGTGATTCCCGGTGCAAGGCTGACCGCGGGCAAGACACAACATCTTCGTCGCGCTCGCCTCGAACGCGCACATGGATATGTTGGAGACGATGCAAGAGGTCGAGATCGACTTCCAGCCAGCTTCGTGACGTCGGTACCTTTGACTACATTTGCATTCCACATGTCCCGTCGGAGATGCGAGGAGTGGTGCACGTAGAGAAGTGGAATCCGTTGTCCTCATAAGTTGCAGTTGGTCCAAAAACAGCGCCGATGCTCCTTCATTGCAAGATACTGGCCCGGTCATGGGCGACCCTGAAACGGCCCGCACAGTTCCGTCGTGAATTGTCTGGCACCGGTTCTCGCGATTTACGACTGCGATCTGGCAAATTTCGAATCGTGAAAGGTGGAGATGACCTGGATTGCACGATCAAGAACATGTGAAGGTTCTCCGACACTCGTTGGCGGAACCTTCCTCTGGTACGGGCGGTATCCCATACCATCGGATAGCGGAAGTGATTGATTAGAGATTCGGCAGGACGTCTGTCCAGAAACCGAACACAGCAACGCCGATCAGCAGCAAGCCGGACAGCCTCCCCACGATCAGGTGGTGTCGGGTAAGCCAGGACGTCATCTGCCGCTGCATCGGCTGTGTCACTACTGGAAGCACCACCAGTGGCCAGCCGAAACCGAGCCCAAAGGCGACGAAATAGAGCATGCCATCGACAAGTGACCCAGAATCGCCTGCACCGAGAACGAAGGTGCTGATAATCAGGGGACCGGTGCAGGGGAGCGTCATTGGCCCCAGCACCATACCGTAGAGAAACGCGGTCGTGACCGGGTTTTTGGCGATGGGTACCTTCATCGACATGAAACCGACGAACGGGTTCTTCCCAAGAAGCATTGCGATTCCGAGCAGAATCACCATGCCGAACACCAACGGCAAAAACCACGAAAAAATGGAGCTGAACGCCCGGTTCAGTTCAAAGAGGATCCAGCCCAGTCCGAGCATCATCACGATCATGCCGGCGAACACGGTTACACCAAGCAACGGCCTGGACATCCGGTGCCGTTCGGTGCCAGCGACGCTGCCGAGAAAGGCGATAAAGCCGGGGTAGAGCGGCAACACACAAACATTGCCGAGAATTGCGCCATTCCCAAGCAGGAACGCCTGAATATATTCCGACACGCGCTACGAGCCGCTCAACTCGGTCAACAATCTCACGATCTCCTCCGGACTCGTACCACCTGTGCGCAAATCGCCAACCGTCCCATCCGGTGCCACCAGCACGTGGGGCGTCGAGGGTGGCACAATCGATTCCCGTCCGAAGGCATCGACGATCGCCTTCAACATATCGACTGACGCCACCGAGAAGAGAAAGTCGAACTCCGATACTTCGGCGTAGGTAGCCAGGTCTTCGGCGCTCAGTTCGGTCTCAACACTGATCGCGATCACCACGACACGATTGGGATCGAGATTCGGGTACGCTTCCTGCACATTGGTCAACTGCATCTTGCAATTCAAGCACCAGGTTGCCATGGTCTCGACGTAAAGCGTGCAGCCGAGGTAGTCGGCCACGCGATACTCAGTCCCGGTCCGCGCATCGGACAAGGGAAGGGTCATCCATTCCGGCAGGTCTTTGGACGCCGCATTGTCGGCGGAGGTATCGACCGCTGCGGCGGCACAGGCTGGCCGAAACTCTGCGGTGCTGGGTGTGGCTTGACCGGCCACCGTGGTGGGCGCAAGGATGAGCCCGAGCACGGCCATGAGCAAGACTATCGGTGAACGCATCCTTCGGATCATCGGTGTCTTCCTTCTAAGGGAGTGCATTTCATCGGCTGGCCCGATTGTTCTGCAACGGAGGAACGTTCTTCCGCTATCGGAGATACGCAAGATTACACTCAGGCGGATTGCCCCGGGCCGATCGATAAACCCCAGTTGTTCACCCCGGAATGACGGGCGAGTTGATTACCGGTCGCAGGATTGGTGAGGCATGGGGACG
>JBBJOX010000274.1:0-4148 GCA_037724245.1 Thermomicrobiales bacterium
AGGCTCCGAAGATCGCAGAAGTGAAGTCACCAAAGCCGACATCTTCAGGCAGCAGCGCGAGATCGGCCACGGCGAGGGCATCGGAGTTGTTGACGACAGTCACGACGTACTGACCCGGCAGCACTGGCACCGGCAGATTGATCGAATACGTTCCGTCCTCAAGCACGGAGATCGTGATCTCCGGAAGATCTGGCGCGGCTGTTGCCTCCGCCTCGGGTGTCGCATCCTGGGCACTGGTTACCGCAGCAAACGGCAGCAATGCCGAGAACGCCAGAAAGACGCTCAGTATTGCGGCAACGAGAGCCTTGCTTCGGATTTTGGCGAAAGGAAGTGCCATCCACTAGCTCCTTGGGGAACCAAGCCCCGCTGTCGGCCCGCTATGTAAGGGACCCCTGTCGACTCGCTGCGCAATCGTTACGCAGGTTGTGCCTCGTGCCGTGCTCCTGTAACGGATCCGGACGAAACCTGAACAAAGCCGGGTAACCCTTGCGAACGTTTGCACGCACAGAATGAACCCGTCATCGTATTGTCCAAAGAATACCACTCGTGGCTCCAATCGCCACCCGCGGAGTTGGTCGCGGTTACCATCATAGCTTCGCGTTATCCTTCATCGAAGAACACGTATTCGGCCAGGCCGATTCGATGGCCAGAGACAACTGGCAGGGAGTCCACCCGGGTGGACATCAGCGATTATCTACAGGTAACAGTGCACAGGAGGAGTCAATGGTTCGATATTGCCCAGATGGGGACGGTGCGTTCGAAGATTGGGTCGAGACGTGCCCCAAGTGCGGACGCTCCCTGATCGAAAAGGATGGAAGTGCCGGGCCAACGGTCAAGAGCGATCTCGATCTTACCTGGCTGGTGACGGCACCGAATCAGCCAGAAGCCGAAATGTGGGCAGACACAATCCGGGCCGAAGGCATTCCGGTTCTCCTTAAAGCGGGAGGTCCCGGCTTCGGCGCCTGGGCATCGGTCTCGATGTTCGAACACCAGTTGTTCGTCCATCGATCGGATCTGCGGCGGGCCCGCCAGATTACTCACGCCGTGCTCGACAACCGTGGCGTGCATCGTATGGGAATTCCGAGACGGACCGGGGCGCCGCGGCGCAACCCTGCCAGCCGAACCAGATAGCTCCTTTAGTTTGAGACGGTGGTGACGCAGGACTCCACCGCTACTCCGTCGATCACCTGGCGCCAGCATTGATTGCCGATTGGATAGCTCAATTCGTAACGCTCTCCGCGGCGGGGTATCTCAATAGAGTGGACTGACCCATTCACGAGGCGCACCACACCGGCGTCCACGTCGACACTTCTGATCAGGTGGTCGTTCGCAACGTCGTCGTTCCAGACCGAGTAGTAGGTGTTGCCGAGTTCAAATCCGATCAGGTGACCCTTGATCCCGATATCGAGAACTCCGCTCTCGGCGAGTTCAGGAGTGGTTGGCTGGATTTCCTCAGCTGCCGGCAGCAGCACCACGACATTGCGCCGGGTGTGGACCAGAATGTGCGTAACTGCAATCTGGAGATCACTCATCGATGTATCTCCCTCATCTGGATCACGAACGTTATCCGAGCGATCGATCCTGAATTCGAGTCTGCCGGTTCACGACTGATCCGGACGCTATTGCTGACCAAACAGAGGAGCACGTGTGGCCCAGGTATCGAAAAGCCAGATCATGGATGTCGGCAAAACGACATGGGGTATTGTGCGCAAACGTGACCTGATGGGTATGGCACAGCAAATAGCCTACAACGTCCTGTTTGCGATTGGTCCACTCCTGATCTTTGTCACGGCGCTGGCAGGTGCGATCACGCAGCAGGTAAACAAGGATGCCGATAATCCGGTTCGACCGATCACCAACTGGATGAACGAGAACCTTCCTGCCGACTCGGCAGATTTCCTGCAAACTCCGGTCGAGAATGCGCTGACAACTTCTCCAGGATTTCTTCTTTCAATCGGTGCTCTGCTCGCGCTCTGGGGTGGCCGCAACGCGATTTCGGTTCTGATGAAGGGCCTGAATCTGGCAATGGGTATCGATGAGCATCGCAGCTGGGTCAGGCAGCAACTGACCGCGCTCGGTTTGACCATTGCTGCTGGTATCGGTCTGGCGCTGGTATCGCTCCTCTTCGTCCTTGGATCAGGAGTCGGTGAGGATATCGCTAAATCGATTGGACTTGGCACAGCCTGGACAACGGTTTCGACGTGGTTGCGCTGGCCCGTCATTGTGATTGTGGTTGTAGTGGCGGTGGCGATGCTCAATCGATTCGCGCCAGATCATGAGGCGCTTGTTCGCTGGTATCTGCCGGGAGCGGTAACCACGGTTGTACTCTGGGGACTCAGCCTGATCGGGCTCCGCATCTACTTCCAGATTTCTGCGGGATTCGCCGAAGCCTATGGAGTGTTCGGATCAGTTCTCGCGTTCATCTTTTTCCTCTATGTGATGAGTCTCGGCATTCTTGTAGGCGGAGTGGTCAACGGAGCAATCCAGCGTGAAGTGCCGGAGCCGGAAAGCGAGCCCATGCCCGATCCCGCCACCTGATCCCGACGAGGGCGGAGCGCTGAGGAGTGTCCGTACGTTTCACGTGAAACGTTTTGTCAAGCTGTTCCAGGCCGTTTCTGTGCGCTCGGACCCATGCTATGCTCTGACGGCAAGGAGGTTCGATTCGTGCTGCCGAATCTCCAGATAAATGTCGGTATTTCGTTCGGCGAAACCTACTGAACCAACCGCTCGTTTGAGAGGTGGGGAAGGAAGGACACCCGGATGGACATGACAGCACCTTGGGCCGGAGTTCGGCCAGCCACCACCTCTGGGAGTAAGCGCGTGTCGCTCGACGACAATAATCTCGTCGAACGGGCTCGAGCAGGGGACCAAACTGCATTTGCCCTCCTATTCGAGCGATTTCACGCCCCAGTCCTCAATTACCTGCATCGCATGGTCTATGACCGTGCCCTCGCTGAGGATCTGACCCAGGACACGTTCATCAAAGCCTACAACGCGTTGCCACGCACCAAGCCCGACCTTGCATTCAAGGCCTGGCTTTACCGGATTGCGACGAATACGGCGATCAGCCATCTGCGACGAGGAAAAATCGTCAAGTGGCTGCCATTCCTCACCGACCGTGAAACCGGAGACGAAGCGATCGAACGCTCTGTCACTCGATCCACTGATATCAACGTAGCGATGAGCAAGCTGCCGCAGCATTACGCCTCAGCCCTCTTGCTCCGCCACTATCAGGGTCTATCACTCGCAGAAACGGCACACGCGTTGGACATCACAGAGAACGCAGCAAAACTCAGACTTTTCCGGGCGCGCAAGGCATTTGCGGTGGTTTACGGTGCTGCTCCGGATGGAACCGGCGATGAGGAGATCGATCGATGATTTCCCACGCCGAGGCTCAGGCACTCACGTCTGCCAGGCTCGACGCCGCGCTGGATCCTGTTGCCGAGCGCGAACTGGTCACGCATCTCTCCACCTGCCCATCATGCCGGACGTTCGCCGAGCAATCGAACGCGCTTGTATCCGGGTTGCGGGAACTTCCGTATTTGCCGGCCAGTCCCACTGTCAGCCGGGCAGTTCACTCCTATATCGGAAAGCCACGATCTCCGTGGGCCAAACTCGGTACCATCGTGCCACTGCAGGGGATGCCCGCTTTTTCAGCGATCGCGGCAGCTCTGCTGGTCGTTTTCTTCAGCGTGTTCGTGTATCTGCGAGTCGACAGGACGGGCACGCCGCTCGATCCAGGGAACGACGATTCGGAAACCACCGAGATTGGCGGCTTCATCGAGGCGCCGGAAACAACAGCAACCTTCGCGATCGTCGAAACCGAACAGGCAGAGGACCGGGCGACCGAATCGGATGCTGATAGCGCCACTGAGTCTTCGGACCCCTCGGCCACCGTCGAGGCCGAGTCCTCCGACTCGACGGAACCCGCAGACGATGCTCAAAGCACTTCCTTGCCTGAAGAAGATGAACCAACATCAGAACCTGAATCGACTACAGCGTCTGATTCTGACGAGACCGATGCTCCGCCAGAACCAACGGTGACGATAGAACTCGCCGAGCCCACGCAGACATCCGAAGAGGATGCCACCGGACAAGGCACCGATCCCGAACCCACCGACGAGACCAATTCAGTTTTGACAGCCCCG
>JBBJOX010000275.1:0-4102 GCA_037724245.1 Thermomicrobiales bacterium
GTAACCCGATCTAGGCAGTCTCCCCATATCCGAGTTCATCCCGCCTGATTCGGAACTGGTCGAGCATCGCCGTATGCAGAGGATTGGTTATTGCATTCGTCCGTTCGTCTGGATCGCGCTCGAGGTCAAAGAGAACTTCCGGCATGTCTGGACCATACCACTGGTACTTCAGCTGATCACGCTTGATCATCAGGTTGTGCTGACCAAACTGCGACACCGCTTCGTTGTCCCAACCTGAGTCCCCATTATTCAGTAGCGAGACAAGCGAACGGCTGTCGAGTCCCTCTGGAACGGGGATGCCGGAGAGATCGCACATGGTGCTGAACAGATCGCACAGGCTGACGTTCTGAGAAATCCTCCGACCACCATCGAAATGTCCTGGGTAACGAATGAACAGCGGGACTCTGGCCGAGCCCTCGAAGAACTTCTGCTTCTCCCAGATGCCGTGCTCACCGAGCATTTCTCCGTGATCGCTGGTGTAGATGATGATCCAGTCATCGAGGTTCTGGCCGACGTACTCGAGGCGATCGAGCACCCGACCCATCAGTTCGTCCATCGTTTCGATCATGCCGTAGTAAGCGGCAACGGCGCGGCGAATCTCCCGTTCGTTGACATCGACACCCGGTGTTACGGTTCGCTGCGAAAGGAACGGGTGATCGAACGCCTCCTGCCCTTCGAATGGACGAATCCGATTGATGTACCAGGCGAAGCGCTCTTCGGTTGTCTGATATGGGTAGTGGGGCTGATTCAGGCTGACCTTCAACATCACCGGTCGGTCGGGTTGCTCGCGATCGTACTGAGGACTGGTGAAATACTCGTCGATAAAATCGATCGCACCCTGAACCGCGTAATCGTCCTCTCGCGAATAGTGGGACGTTCCGACTCCTGCCCTCGCGATTTCCTTTGCATCCGACCATTTGACTTTGGAAAGTGGGCGGACCAGATCC
Source organism: Thermomicrobiales bacterium (assembly GCA_037724245.1). Classification (GTDB taxonomy): domain Bacteria; phylum Chloroflexota; class Chloroflexia; order Thermomicrobiales; family UBA6265; genus JBBJOX01. The sequence goes on from JBBJOX010000275.1 coordinate 948, forward strand.
TCGAACGAAGCTTCGTCACGATCCTCGACGAAATGGGGAGCGATATACATGTCGCCACCCATGCGACGCGACCAGCCCTGCATCTGGTCGGTACCAGTGTGATGGAGCTTGCCGCAGGCGACGGTCTGGTATCCAAACTGAGTGAATCGCTTCGAGAACGTCATGTGACCCGGCGGCAAATCTTTCGAGAAATCACGGCATCCACTCGTGCGAGGAAACTGTCCCGCCATGATCGATTGTCGACCCGGCACGCAGATCGGCGACGGCGTGTAGGCGCTGGTGAACACGACTCCCGATTCGGCGAGTCGGTCCAGAACCGGCGTGCGGACGATATCGTTGCCCATGAAGCCTGCAACATCCGCCCGGTGCTCATCGGACATAAGGAAAAGTACGTTCGGTCGTGTCGGTACCGATTCGGTCATACGTTGTCGCTCCATAAGATTCCGAGACATGTTTTACGTGAGTTCAGCCCTCGGCAAATGGGGTGATGAAGTATTGTTCCGGGTTCGTCGGTCCGGGCGTCATGAACAGGTTTGCGTCGGCGAAAGATGAAGGCACGTTGTGGAAATTGTTCTTGACAATGCCGTATCCGTTCGCCGGCAGGCTGATCCCGATTGCATAGAACTGTTGTTGGGCAATAGCCAGGATGTCGGCAAAGATCGAATATTGCTCGTCGGCATTGGTGGTCGACTGCAACTGATCGTAAAGCGCGAACTGCTGCTTCACGTGTTCAGGAGGCTCTTCGATTGCCGTCGTCGGATTGGCAGGTTTCTGGTACCAGCCGAACCAGGCCTCGGCGAAGTTCGATTCACTGCTAAACGGCATGTACCAGCGCGGGTCGAGAATGGCATCCGTCAGTGCACCGGGTCCTTGCCAAATTGCACAGTCGTGGTCGTTGGCATCCTTGCGAGAGTAGAGCAATGATCGATCGACCGGTTGGGCTTGTGCGTCTATTCCGGCGGCTCGCCAATAATCCGCGATCAGGACGACTTCATCGACGGGGGCGACCGTACCTTCGCTGGCAACCTCGATGATGATCGTCATCTTCGAACCGTCTGACCGGAGACGCATTCCGTCACCATCCTTGTTCGGGAGAACTGAATCGAGCAACTGATTGGCGAGATCGATGTCGTACTCGGTGTACTGCCTGGCAAGCGTCTCATTGAAGAACGGCGCTTCAGGTCTCGGCGCGAGTTGCCACGGTTCACCCTGGCTGACATAGACGACATCGATGATTTCCTGCCGATTGATGGCGTGCGACAGCCCCTTCCTGAACTCCAAATTCTGGAAGATCTCGCGCGTTACCGGGTCCTTGTGTGTCAGATTCAGAGCAATCGACACCTTATTCATCAGACCGGAGATCAGTTCGATGAAATGAAATTGACCAGCTTCCTGGGCTTCGGCAAGGACCGCCTTGTTGGCATCGGTGTTGATATGGCGTGCGTGCATGTCGATCTCGCCGGATGCTGCCTTGAGAAGCAGCACCTCGGCGTCCTGGAGAACCTGATACTCGACTTCGTCGATGTACGGGAGTTGGTTTCCTGCAGTGTCTACTTTCCAGTAATAGGGGTTACGCCTACAGAGAACACGCGGTGTGTCGCCATACGGCTCGATCACGCTCCAGGCCCGCACGTGGGGAAGCTCAGGGTTCTGCCAGGTCGCGGAATATGGTGTTCCAGGGATGCCCGCACCTTTTGTTCGGAAGAGCTCGATCCAATCGGCGGCACCAGCCTGTTGGACAAGTTCGTCGAGGTTTTCGGTGTTGTACGTCGCATGGAACTGTGACAGGTAATGCCTGGGATAGCGCGTCCATTCATTGCCAACACCAGTGCTCAGATTTTGGAGAAAGAGGCCTTCCGGTTGTTCGAACGTTATGGTGAACTTCTGCTCGTCGGCGACCTCAATCGTGAACGGGTTACTCCCAACGCCTCCGATATCCGGATTGAGTGCAACATCGTTGACGTAGAATTCGACATCCGCCGAAGTGAATGGAGATCCGTCCGACCACTTCATTCCCGTTCGCAGTGTAAAGGTGAAACTGCGGGCATCATCCGTTGCTTCATATGACTGCGCGATGTTTGGTACGACTCCCGTCCATTCGGGATCCCATCGAAGCAGGTTCTCGTAGCCGATCGTCTTGTCCAGCCAAGGGGTGTCGGACCCGCCAATCAGTGCACTCCGCCACCTGCCGCCATAGGTTCCCACAGACTCGACCGGCGTCACGACCAGCGAATCGATGGGAACGCGCTCCTGAACTGGTGGGAGGCTCCCCGCACTGACCTGATCCGTCAGTGATGGAGCTTCACCAGTTGGAGCAATCGACGGAGTTGACTGAGCGACCGCAACCCCACCCCGGGTTGCCGTGAGGACGAATGCACCGCTGGCGGAGAGGAAGGAACGTCGACTAAGTTGAATACCCATCTGGGGAACTCCTTCTGCATCGATCCAGGTCACTCCAAGAGCAACGCGGGATCAAAAATTATATATGAAAACGAGGAAAGTGTATCAAACTGGAAAAATAGGTCAACAGGAACATCGAAGTCGGCAGGAGCAAGACAACTCTCTGCCCACGCTCAAGTGGCGGTAGGCGCAGAGTTTGTCTCGGCCGTAGTTGGCGAACGGGAGCTTCAGGTCAGAGACGAACTCGGATCTCCCCCCGGCTGCATCAGCGAATGCCTTCGTCGGCGCGGAGTTTGGCGATGAAGTCGGGGCCGTGGGAGAGGCGTTTCGATTCGGCGGATTTCGGATCCATTGCTCGCCAGAATGGGGCAACGTCCTCCAGCGGTGCACCGGCATCGAGCGATTCGATCGCGTGTTCGGCCACGATCCGCATCATCTTCGCGGTCGTTACCGGGCAGGTGACTTCTGCCTCGTAAGCGATCGCCATCTGTTCACGCAAAGTCTTGCGATCTACCGACGTGCCTCGTTCGATCTCTCGAACGGTTTGGTCGAGCGATTGGGCACTGGGGAAGAACATCTTCTGTCCGGGAATCATCCGCTTGCGTCCCGCCGGTACGGGCTGGACAAAGGGTTCGACCGACGCGTTGAACTTCTCGGTCCAGCTTTCGCTCATGTCTGGTCTCCTTCCGGTCAGGGCTCCATCAGCGGCCTGTAGATGTCGGTCAGTAAATCCGGTGGTGCCGTATCGACCGGAT
>JBBJOX010000276.1:0-4093 GCA_037724245.1 Thermomicrobiales bacterium
TGGAGGTGGCAAGTGGTGTGGTGCAGGTGTTGTAGGTAACTGTTCCACCAGCGGTTGGTGTGGCGTTGGAGAGGGCGGCGATGTATTGACCGGGTTGCGTATCGGCGGGGACTGTCACGACGAGGGTGCGTTCGATCAGCAGGCCTGGTTCCAGCTCGAGGGTTTCGGTCTGGTCGTCGAGCCAGGTAGTGGGCGCGCTGCTGGGCTCGCCATATTCGCGAACGCTAAAGCCACCGTTGATCAGGCTGCAGGCATCGGCGGCATAGGTGATTGCCGGGACGGTCGATTCAGCCTCGGCACCGAGGAGAATGGTGGTTTCGGTAGTGGTTCCGAGTTCGACGACCAGTGTGACGTAGGCTTCAGGAGACTCTTTCGGTTGAAGGGTGAAGACAGGCGGTGACACTGCAACCTCCGGTGTTGACTGTACGTGAACAGTCCCAGCACCGACGATGATGATCAGTGTCAGGATCAGGCTGGAAATTGTTCCGAGACGACGCTGAAGCATTAGCGAAAATCCAACACGATGTCCGGGTGCCACTGACTGACACCCGGTGAGAGCAGATTGAGCAATAGCGTCGGCTTACGGAGCATCAGGCGCGATGGTGACGGTGAGGGTTGCAAGGTAGGTGCCGGCCTGACTCTGGGCAGGGATATCCAGTGAGACACCGAACGCCTGGGTGTAATTGCCCGAACCGGACGCGTCGACGGCTGAAAGAATGGTCACATCGGAACTGAATGTTCCGCCAGCGCCGACAGATGGCGCTGGCGCGGCCTGACCAGCGTTGACGACGAGGGTTCCGAAGCCCGTAGTGTTGAACCCGGTGTTCGGGATATCGAGCCCGATCGGACTGGTGTCATCGTAAATGAAGTCGGATGAGGAGATGCTGACGGACCAGCCGGTGCCGATACCGCGCGAATCATCGACGGTCAACGCGAGCGTGCCGGATGTCGATCCGGCGACGTTGGAATAGGCGATGGTCGTGAGATCGGCATCCTCGACGGATGCTGAGAGTTGGCCGCTGGTGATTTCCTGTGTGACTTCGTTCTGGGCGAAGGCACCGGCGGTGACGGCGGCAAACCCGAGGATGGCGATAGCAGAGCCACGGGCAAAAGAAACAGGATGAACCATGTGATGAGCACTCCTTGACATCTGGCGAGGACGCCAGCGATGAGAATTGATTTGGCACCCCGGTGTGCCTGCTGCGCTAGTCTGAAGATTCCGACGACCAGATCAGTGCTTCAATCGCGCCAGGTACATCGGGCAGCAAAAACCACAAGGTCAACTGGTTCGTTGCCTCGTGTGCATTCGGGGAGATCGATTGCGGTGGTCTGCAACACTTGCCCCCGTAGTGCACCGATGCCGGTTGCTCGTTACAGGATCCGAAAGTCAGGTAATAGCCAAAAAGAGTCGTATGAAGTCCTGCCCCTTCCGGCTTGATTGTTCGGGCAGAGGTCGACGGTTGCGCATCGGGGTGGGCAGGGTGATGATCGCCTGAGACAGACTGGCGTGCGAACTGGAGGATGAACTTGGCTGAACTGGCTGACATTTCGTCGAACGACAACGATCTCTGCTATCTGTCGGCAGTACAGCAACGGGCATTGATCCGGGCGAGAAAACTCTCTGCGGCCGAGCTTCTGGAGGCGTATCTGCGCAGAATCGATCGGGTGAATCCGGCGATCAATGCGATCGTGACGCTTGATGTCGATGGTGCGCGGGCGCAGGCGAAAGCGGCCGATGCTGCGACCACGCGGGGCGAGGATTATGGTCCGTTGCACGGGTTGGTGCTGGCGCACAAGGATTTGCTGCCGACGGCGGGTATGCGGACGACGTTCGGGAGTCCGATGTTCCGGGATTTCGTATCGGAGGTAGATTCGGAACCGGCAGTGAAGATGCGGACGGCCGGTGCGATCCGGCTGGGGAAAACGAATGTTCCGGAAATGGGTGCGGGATCGCATACGTTCAATCCCGTGTTCGGAGCGACGCGCAACCCGTACGACCAGACGAAGACTGCCGGTGGATCATCGGGTGGGGCAGGGGCCGCGCTGGCGAGCGGGCTTCTGAGCCTGGCCGATGGCAGTGACATGGGCGGTTCCCTGCGAAATCCGGCTTCCTTCAATAATGTGGTCGGATTGCGGGCGTCGGTCGGGCGGATTTCTCGGGCACCGCTGATCACGGCCTGGTTCAATCTCTCGGTCGTCGGGGCGATGGGGCGGACTGTTGCCGACACAGCACTTTTGCATGGTGTGCTTTCCGGCTATGACGCTCGGGAACCGAACAGTTTGCCAGGTGATGGCAGTGAATATCTGGCGATTGCGGAGGAAGTGCCGGCCGAGTCGCTGGCAGGGTTGCGCATTGGCTGGTCGCGTGATCTCGGGGGACTCCCGGTCGATCCGGCGGTCACGGAGGTGCTCGAGCGTCTGGGACGGCCGACGCTGGAATCGCTGAAGGCGGGCCTGGTCGATATCGAGCCTGATTTCGAGGGGGCTGAGATCGGTTTTCGGCGGATGCGGACCTGGCAGGCGGCTCAAACCAACGGTGCGTACTACCGCGAGAATCCTGATCTGCTCAGCGAGAACGTACGGTATGACGTGGAGAAGGGTTTGTTGCTGACGGCGGATCAGATCTATGAAGCGTTTACTGCCAGAACGCGATTGCACAACCGGATGGTCGAGTTGTTCGACTCGATCGATATTCTGGCGACACCGGCGGTGCTGTTGCCGCCATTCCCGGTGCACTGGACGTGGCCGCGTGAGGTGGCAGGTATCGTTCAGGACGATTATCTGGGCTGGATGCGGGGAAGCTGGTACGTGAGTGCGACGGGTTTGCCGTGCCTTTCTGTCCCTTGCGGCTTTACGGAAGACGGTTTGCCGGTTGGGTTGCAGCTGGTGGGACGAAATCTGGCGGAGGATCAACTGCTTCGCGTGGCAGCGGCGTTCGAGCAGGTCAACCCGGTCTGGCAGACACGGCCAGTCGGTCTGGATTGAACATAAATCAAGGAAATGGTGAGGCTTGATGATGGCGATCGTAAATATCGGGATGATTGGGCTCGGAGAAGTAGCGCAGACGGTGCATCTGCCGATTCTGGCGGAAATGCCGGATCGGTTCCGGGTGACGGCGATTTGCGATATCTCGCCGATGTTGCTACGGGAAATTGGAGATCGGTTGCACCTGCCCGATACAGCCAGACACCAGAGATTCGAGGATGTTGTTGCACGCGACGACGTCGATCTCGTAATGATCCTGACGAGTAGTGAGTTTCACGCAGAAGCGGCGATCGCTGCGATCGAAGCGGGCAAACACACGTTCATCGAAAAACCGATGTGCCTGACGCTGGCGGAAGCGGACGCGATTGTTCGGGCCCGCGACATTGCCAAGGTTCAGGTATTGGTTGGGTACATGCGCCGGTTCGCGCCAGCGTTCGTCGAGGCGGTGCGGCTCCTGCCGAGTCTGGGGGATCTCAGGTATGGACGCGTGCGGGCGATTATCGGTCCGAATGCGACGTTCATCGATCAGTCGAAGGTGCGTGTGGTGCGGCCGCGTGATTTTCCGGAGGGTTCGGTTGAAGATCGGCGGGAGCGTGACCGTGCAGGTGTGCTGGAGGCCATTGGTGAGGTGAGTCTGGCGCTTCAGAACACCTATCGGCTTCTGGGCGGGTTGTCGAGTCACGATCTGAGTGCGATGCGGGAGTTGCTGGGAATGCCTTTGGGTGTGGTGTCGGCGTCGCACTGGAACGATGGACGGGCGATTCACGCCGTGTTCGATTACGGGTCGTATCAGGTGGCATTCGAGACGCATGTCGATGCTCAGGCGCGTTTCGATGCGAATATCGAGGTGTACGGGTCGAGCAAATCGATGCGGATTCAGTACGACACACCCTATCTTCGTCAATTGCCGACGGAGCTTCATATTACCGAGACGGTAGGCACGCAATTGACGCAGACGGTGGTCCGTCCGACGCTGTCTGATCCGTACACGGTTGAACTCGAGCATGTGCATGGGGTGGTGTCTGGAACGGAGACGGTTAAGACGACGCCGGAGGATTCGCGGGAGGATCTGGTGTTGTTCCAATGGATCATTGAGGCGATCCGGAGA
>JBBJOX010000277.1:0-4087 GCA_037724245.1 Thermomicrobiales bacterium
TCGTAATCTCCGCTTCTGACATGGGCCAATGCAGCGAGGATGATCCCCGCTGCATTGGCAGGTACCTAAACTTCGCCGGCCAGCGCCAGTTCGACCTGTTCCTTGATCCCGGTCAGCATTTCCGCTGCCGTTTGCTGACCAGTGAAAACGAGATCGAGCTGCGGTCGGTAAATCTGCCGCGCTCGTTGAATGTGCTGACTGAAGTTCTCGTTCGTGGCATGGCCGGTCGCCTCGACGATCAGCCCGAGATTGGCCGGTGGTGTGCCTTCGACCGGGACCAGCAGCGACGACGGTTCGCGATGTACCGGCACGTAGGCTCCGGCCTCGGCGAAGATCTTTCCGCCTTCCGGGCCACCGAGGAACTTCAGCAATTCCCAGGCGCCGTCCGGATTCTGTGCATCCTTCGGAATCACGAAGTCGATCAACGTCGCAATCGTCGTTTGCCCGGCGACACCAGCCGGCGGCGGCGTAACATTCCAGTTGAAGGTCGCGTTCGCCCTGGCATAGGACGTGAAGCCGAAGGTGGCCGAAAGCATCGCGGCCCGACCGGACACGAAGTACTGATTCGCCGCATCGTCCGCCGTCAGATCCTCCCAGGCCGGTTGCACCCCGTGCACCAGTGTCAGATCGGTCACCCACTGCACAGCTTCGATCGCCGTCGGATTGGCCAGGGTGAATTGCGTTCCGTCTGCAGAATAGATGCCGGTCGGTTCACCATGATTCACCGGGTAGATCGTTTCGAAACTCGTGTCCTTGTACAGCAGCACACCCCAGCGCTCATCCGGGATCGAAAGCTTCATTGCCGCATCGAGGAACTCGGCCCAACCCCAGGCTTCACCCGACCAGGTCGATGGCGGCAGCGGAACCCCGGCTTCATTGAAAGCATCGACGTTGTAGAAGATGACCGATGGCTGCGTCCCGATCGTCCACGCCGTGTGCTGGCCGTCTGGCTGAATCGGGAACTTGTACGGGTGATCGAAGTAATCGGCGGGATTGATTCCCGATGCCTGAATGTACGGATTGAGATCGAGCAACGTCTCTTCTATGGAATAGCCACGCACGAAATCGTCATTGATCCGCATGATGTCGGGCGGTGCACCCGAGGCCAGCAGGGTGCGCATCTTCGTTTCGTAATCGGCCGTTGGCGTTGGCTGGATATTGACACTGATCCCGGATGCTTCCTGAAACGCATTGATTGCCGTTTCAATTGGCGTTCCGGGAACCGCATCCCAGTTCATGAACGTGATTTCCTGCGCATCCTGGGCCCGCGCCGAATAGGAGCGACTACGTGAGGCAATGGCGACGCCAGTGGCAGCACCAACACCTCCCTGAACGAAGGAACGACGAGAAACTCGGCGATTGCTGGACATGGTGACTATCCCTCCGGAATGGTGAGAACGATCGTTGCGTTCACCGGACCGAGACCTGAAGTTCGGCCTTGGCGAGATACGATGGCTGCACGGTAAGACCCCATCCCGGCTCCACCGGGACGTTCACAACTCCGTTTTTCACCTCCATTTGTTGCTCGAACACTTCGGTGGCCCAGGATTGGCCATCGCTTTCCTCGATACTCCACTCGTGAAACTGAAAGCACGACGGCATCGCCGCCGCGATATGCAGCGTGAACATCTGCAACGTCCGGTTCGCGCAGTGCGGGGTGCACGGAATCCCGGCGATGTTCGCCATCTCCGCCACCTTGCGCGTCTGACTTACCCCGCCCAGATACCCGATATCCGGCTGCACGATATCGACAACCCGGTTCTCGATCATCCGCTTGAACTGCGTGATATCGAAATCCTGCTCGCCACCGGCCACCGGAATATCCAGTGCCGCCGCTACCTGCGCCGTCGCCTCGAGATCGGTGTAGGCGCACGGTTCCTCGTAATGGAAATAGTTGTAGTGCTCCAGCATCCGCCCGATCCGGATCGCCTTCGCTGCGGAATACCCGCCATTGCCATCAGCATTGATCTCGATATGGTCACCCAGCTCGGTTCGCGCCAGTTTGATGAACTTCTCGGTCCGACCCGGGCTCTCGTCGATATCGCGACCCATCATCGTCCCGATCTTGATCTTGATGCACCTGAATCCGTGGGCGTCGATCTGCTCCTGAAAGCGCTCGATTTCCTGTTCCGGCGTCGTTTCCCGGCGCATGCTCGAGGCATACATCGGAACCTCGGCCCGTTCCAGCCCACCCAGCAACCGGTAAACCGGCTGACCCGTCATCTTTCCGAGCAAGTCGTAGATCGCCGTATCGATCCCGCAGAGGGCGCGATGCACGAACGTCCCCGGAAACTTGTGCAGTTTCCGGATCGTCCGCTCCACCAAACGCTCGATATCCCACGGATTCTGCCCGAGGAAGAACGGCGCGACCATCTTGTGCAGTGTTTGCACCGTGATCTCCGCACCGTAGGTCGATGTCTGACCAATCCCTTCGGCACCATCGTCGGTGTAGACCTTGACGATCGCCTGCTGCGCTCCGAGATACGTTTCGATCCGGGTAATGATCATGCCAGTCCCTCCCTTATCCCTTGAGCCCGGTCAGGGCAATCCCCTGGATGAAGTACTTCTGCGAGGCAATGAAGAGCACGATAACCGGCACGATCGTGATCGTCGCCGCCGCCATCAGCAGGCTCGTCTGCGTGAAAAACTCACCCTGATAGAGTGCCAGCGCCACCGGCAGCGTCTGCTTCTCGATCGAATTGATGAAAATCAGCGGACCGAAGAGATCGTTCCAGGAATCCAGAAACGTGAAAATCCCGACTGCCGCCAACCCCGGTTTCACCTGCGGCAGCATGATCTTCCAGTAGATCTGGAACGTCCCCGCGCCATCGAGCTTGGCCGCATCCTCGAGATCGATCGGCAAACTCTTGAAGAACTGCCGCAGCAGGAACGTCCCGATCACCGGCGTGAACACCCGTGGGGCCCAAAGTGGAAAGTGCGTATCGATCCAGCCGAACTCGCGGAACATGATGTATTGCGGAATCAGGTAGATAATGCCCGGAATCATCGCCGTCGCCAGTAACAACGAAAATGCGAAATCGGCCCCGAAGAACTTCAGTCGGGCGAATCCGTATGCCGCCGCCGAGGCGAACACCAGCAGCAGCACCACATTCAGCACAGCCAGATAGGTGCTGTTCCACAGGAAATCGCGAATTGTCGAAAACGTCTCCCGATAGTTCGCCCATTGCGGATCGCGTGGAATGAACGTCGGCGGAATCGAGAGCACCTCCGATTCCGGCTTCAGCGACGTGCTGATCATCCAGATCAGCGGCAGCGCGAAGGCCAGGGCCAGAATCGCCATCACCACGTACTGCAATACGATCAGCGAAATGTGAATCGATTTCCTGGTCGCAATCGAACCCGGTGTGGGTTCGATCACCCCTTCGATCCGGCGGGACACGGTCGGACTACTCATAGAACACCCACCGTTTCTGCAAGCGCCACTGAACGAATGTCACCACCGCAATCGCAATGAACAGCAGCCAGGCCATCGCCGAGGCATAGCCCAACCGTCCGAAGGAAAACGCATTCTCGTAGAGGTAATAGATGTAGACACTCGTTGCATTGGCCGGACCCCCATTCGTCATCACGAAAATGATCCCGAATACCTGAAACGACGAGATGAACTGCGTAATCAGCAGGAAGAACAGCGTCGGTGTCAGCAGCGGCAACGTGATATCGACGAAGCGCTGCCGCGCCGTCGATCCATCGACCTTCGAGGCGTCGTAGAGCGAATCGGGAATCCCCTGAAGCCCAGCCAGCAGGATCACCATCGGATAGCCGACTCCCTGCCAGACACTGACGATAATCACTGCCGGCATTGCCCACTGCACATCGGAGAGCCAGGCCGGACCATTGACTCCGACCACCTCGAGTAACCCGTTCAGCACCCCATCCCGCGGTTGGTAGAACCAGAACCAGACGACCGAGACCGCCACTACATTGGACACTGCGGGAATGAAGTAAGCCGTCCGGAACAGCGAAATCCCGCGCATCTGCGAATTGCAGAGCAGCGCCAGCGCCATGGCCGTGATCATCGTCAGCGGAATGTGACCGGCCACGAAATACAGCGTGTTGCGCACGGTTT
>JBBJOX010000278.1:0-4076 GCA_037724245.1 Thermomicrobiales bacterium
TTCGTCTCTCATCCGTTCGGCTTCTTTCAGGGATGCGACATCCTGAAACACACCAACGACGGCATCGATCGATCCGTCGTCCATACGTAAAGGAGCGGCACTGGCGATCACCGGGAGCAAACGACCGCTCGGGGTCCGAACGATCAACTCCACGCCGGTGACGACCTCGCCTGTTGCGAGGGCGGTCAGAATTGGTAGTGTCTCCTCCCGTTCGCTGGAAACCTTCAACTGGCTGACACGCGTCTGCAGGACGTGTCCGTCGGGCCGAATATCAAACATTCGCTGGGCCGACGCGTTGGATGCGACGATCACGCCTCGTGGCGGACGTACGACCATGACTGCTTCCGGCATCGTTTGAATCACTTGCTGCAGGCGTCGGTGATGATCCTGCACGCGATCGAGGAGCTCATCCTGGGCATCTGCCAGTCGCGCTGCTTCCATGAATGCCACCGTTCGATGTCCAAGTGCCTGCAGCCGTGCCACAGCCGTGGCACCAAATCGATATGGTAGATAGACTCCAACCCAAGCGACACCCACGACCTTGTCGGTAGGCCCGATCAGCGGCACACCAACAACCGAGCGAACATTGTTGTTGCTGTTGAGGACATCGTTGACATTGTCGTCCAGAAGCGTGTCGAAGACCGTCAATGCTCTCCGTTCGCTGGCGATGCGACCGACAAAGCCCTGGCCGACCTGAAGTTCGTGAGACGATTCCTGCCCCAGAAAATCCCCGGACTGATTGGTATGTTCTCCGTAGACCACGGCACGCACAAACGTCGTTCCCGATGCGTCGGCGAGGTACATCGCGCCGGATGACGCACGATTGACCTGCACCATCGCCGTCAGAATCGAGTGGATGACACTCAGGAGTCCATCCGTATCACCAGCCGGACGCTGTGCCGCGGCTATTTCGACGGCTGTCAGGGCGGTGTTCGCGGCCCGCATCGCTGCTGAATCGAGTCTTGCCTGCGCCCGATCGTACTTCAGATGCTCGATAACCGCGATTAAAAGTACCGACGACAGGATGAACACGATCGAGGTTCCCGTCCCGCTTCGCTGGGCCAAGATGTCGAACACGAAACGCTCGCCGGCAAACAGAAGATCGATGCAGATCACACCGAAAATGATCGCTGTGACTCCCCCGATCCAGTCCGCGACGTAAACAGAGAGGGCGACACTGAACAGCATCAGGAGGGCCGGATCGGCCAAGGTCGTATCGTAGCCGACGGCTGTCAGCAGGAGAGATGGCAACAGAATCGTCAGCGCTGCGAACGCCAGACGCCACGGCTCGAGTCGGGCCGAACGCATCGATGTCACACGATCGCTGCCGACAATCGCCCATCGACGGCCGTTGTCGATTCCGCGCCGGGTCGACTTGTTCGCCCGCGACATTGACCGCCCCAACCGGTCCCAGGTTCGAGGTGCCATGCGGGCCTTGGCCCAGTGCTTGATTCGTTCGTTCATCAATTGCCTGCGATCCGGGATGTGCAATGAGCATGCGTACATACGTACTTTAGAGTAGATCAACCGCAAGACGCATCTTCGCTGATCAGGTTGGACGTCGGATTGCGAATGGGGTTGTGTAAGGAATGCATCTTGTGCACCGTGTGGCGGACCTGTTGCAAACACTGTGCGACCCGCACAACCGGTCCAGTGTCAGCAGGAGCTTCGGTTTCAAAATCCGACTTCGCTTGTCGGAATCTATGGCGCCAGCTTGGTAAAATAGACATTCGAAAAGATTCCGAAACAATCGGAATTGCATACACTAGCCTTCAACAATGATGTTGCGAGTCAGTTTCATCAATCAATACAGGGAGCAATCTGACGGTGATAGCCGAAGCAACAGCCATTCTCAATGAAGCCACCGAAGAAATCACTGACATTGCAATTATTGGAGCGGGACCAACGGGGCTGTTTGCCGCCTTCTATGCCGGACTACGTGGCCAGAGCGTGCAGATCATCGATTCTCTGGAGGAGGCTGGCGGGCAGCTCTCCGCGATGTATCCGGAAAAGTTCATTTACGACGTCATCGGATATCCCAAGGTTCTGGCAAAGGACTTCGTAGCCGCCTGTCTCGAACAGGCGATGCGTTCGAACCCGACGATTCACTTACGGGAGCAGGTCAATACGCTCGAGAAGCTGGAAGATGGCACATTTGCCCTCCATACCTCCAACGGAATTCGCCGCAGTCGAACCGTCATCATCGCTGCCGGAGTTGGTGCTTTCGAACCGACAAAACTTGGAGCGACCGGAGTACTCGAACTCGAAGGCAAGGGAATTCACTACTTTGCCAAGCGTATTGAGGATTTTCGGGACAAGCATGTCGTTGTTGTCGGTGGCGGTGACTCAGCAGTCGACTGGGCGCTGACACTTGAACCGATCGCGGCCAGTGTCAACCTGATTCACCGTTCGAAGTTCCGCGCCCATGAGGCGACCGTCAAGGAACTTGAAGAGTCGACAGTCACACTGCGCTACCCAGGGTACGAAGTGACGGAGGTGCGGGCCGCCGATCACGGTCGCATTGGTGGATTGACCTACCGCCATCTCGACGGACATGGCGGTGAGCTCGAAGTCGATGAACTTATCTGCGCCATTGGCTTCAAGGCCGATCCCGGCCCGATCAAGTCGTGGGGATTCGAACTTCAGCGCAACCAGATTCTGGTCAGCGGGGTGACGATGGAATCGAATATCTCAGGTGTTTTTGCTGCAGGTGACATTGCTGCCTACCCGGCCAAGTTCAAGCTGATCGCAACTGGAGCCGGTGAAGCGGTGACCGCCGTGAATCATTGTGTTCAGCACATCGATCCAACGGCCCGGCTCGATGGTGGTCACTCGACCACGATCATGGAGAAACGGGAAAAGGCGACAGTTGCCTGACATGCCTTCGACGAGATGGTCCTTTGGACCACTCGCCGGGCTCTGATTAGCGAGGCGCACCAAGCCCGATCGCGGCGCGAACTGATTCCATCTTGCCGCTGGCGACTGCGCGCGCCTGCTCAGCACCCTGCTGCAGAATCGATGCTGTGATCTCCGGCTGTGCCTCCAGTTCGAGCAAACGCTGCTGGATCGGCTCGATGGTCTCGACGATCACGTCCCCCAGATCTGTCTTGAAGGCGCCATATCCCTTGCCAACATACATTTCCTGAATCGTTTCGGGACTTTTGTCGGTCAGTAGTGAATAGATACCGATCAGATTTTTCAGCGCAGGTTTGTCGTCCGACGCGATAATTTCTGATCCGGAATCGGTCACTGCTCGCTTGATCTTCTTGCGAATCACCTCGGGCCGGTCACTGAGTGCGATGTAGCTGGAATCGTTCGCCGAACTCTTGCTCATCTTCTTCGTTGGATCGTCCAGTGCCATGATTCGGGCACCGTTTTCCTTGATGTCCGCCTCCGGCAGCACGAATGTCTCCCCATACCGCTGGTTGAAGCGGTAGGCGATATCGCGGGTGATCTCGATATGCTGGCGCTGATCGGCCCCGACCGGGACCTTGTTGGCATCGTAGAGAAGGATATCCGCTGCCTGAAGTACCGGGTATGTGAAGAGCGCCGCGCTGACACCCTCCTCTTCGCCGTCGGACTTGTCCTTGAACTGGGTCATCCGCCGCAGTTCACCGAACCGAGTCACCGACTGCAGAATCCAGCACAGTTCCGGATGCTCCCGCACGTCGGATTGAACAAAGAGCACGCTTCGATCAGGATCGACACCCGACGCAATGATCGTGTTGGCGAGATTGACGATGTTGCCGACCATCGACGAGCGATTCGTTTCGAGCGACAGCGCATGGAGATCAACGATACAGAAGAAGTTGTCGTACTGATCGAGCTGCCGTGCCCAGTTCCGGATAGCACCGAGGTAATTCCCCAGATGGAAATTCCCTGAAGGCTGGATGCCGGAGAGGACCCGCGGTTTTCTTTCCAGCATGCCGAGAGTTGGGGACGTTGTGTCAGAATCTGTCGAGACGGTCATCGAAGCGTCGTATCCTTTGATCATGGAAGTCTGGTGCAGGCCGGGCCATTTCTCAGCGAAGTATACCGATCCCCTTGTGGATCTGGTCGAAACTGCGGACAACTGA
>JBBJOX010000279.1:0-1104 GCA_037724245.1 Thermomicrobiales bacterium
TTCGTCATCGATTGCCTTCCATCACGGTCATGGACCTGAACGGCACGATGAACGACGTGGCCGGGAAGTTTTCTGGCATGAAAACGGCCGACGCGCGAAAGGCAGTGGTTCAGGAACTCGACGAACTGGGGCTGCTCGAAAAAACAGAACCGCATGTTCACAGTGTCGGACATTGCGATCGATGCGACACGGTGATCGAACCGCTGATCAGTGAGCAATGGTTCGTCAGCATGGACCAACTGAAGAAACCTGCCTATGAAGCGGCACAGGATGGACGCATCACCTTCGTGCCCGAACGTTTCAAGGGCATTTACGACAACTGGATGGAGAACCTGCACGACTGGTGCATCTCCCGGCAGCTGTGGTGGGGGCATCAGATTCCGGTCTGGACCTGTGCGGATTGTAAAGAAGTTCACGCCACGGCCGAGGAAACGCTGGCTTCGTGTCCTTCCTGTGGTGGAACGGTAGTGCAGGATCCTGATGTGCTGGACACCTGGTTCAGCTCGGGACTCTGGCCATTCTCGACACTCGGCTGGCCCGATCAAACGGACGATCTCCGGCGCTTCTATCCCGGTTCTGTCATGGAAACGGGCTACGAAATCATCTTCAACTGGGTTGCCCGGATGGTTTTCTTCGGGATCGAACTGATGGGAGAAGTTCCGTTCCACACGGTCTATCTCCATGGCATCGTTCGCGATATCGAAGGCGCCAAGATGAGCAAGACCAAGGGAAATGTGATCGATCCGATCGAAGTCTCCTCGGAGTACGGTGCCGACGCGTTGCGCTATACGCTGGTCACCCAGGCATCGCCGGGAAACGACAGCCGGCTCAGTATTCCCAAAGTCGAGGCGAGCCGGAACTTTGGAAACAAACTCTGGAACGCGACGAGGTTTGCGCTGCGCAGTATCGGCGAACATCCGATAGAAACTGATGAGGATGGGCCGGTCCGACCAACGGGGAATCTGGCATTGGCCGATCGCTGGATTCTCAGTCGGCTCGATCAGGTGACGCAAAGCACGACCAGATTGTTCGAGGGTTACCTGTTTGGCGAAGCCGGCCGGCAGGTTAACGAGTTTATTTGGTCTGAACTTTGCGACTGGTATA
>JBBJOX010000279.1:1114-4047 GCA_037724245.1 Thermomicrobiales bacterium
GCGAAAGTGCGGCTGCGCGATGGCGCTGCCGGCGGCGATGTTGTTGCGCAGACGCTGGCGTTCACGATCGAGCGGTCGCTGCGGCTGCTGCATCCGTTCATGCCGTTCATCACGGAATCACTCTGGCAACAGGTCCCGCATCACGGGCCCTCGATCATGCGCGCGTCATGGCCAACTGCGGGTCCTGTCGATCCAGCTGCGGAGCATCAGTTTGGCGTCCTTATGGATCTGGTTCGAGGTATTCGTAATGCGCGATCCGAAGCTGGTGTGGAACCGGGTCGTTGGATCAGTGCCGACGTTTGGGCGGGCGACCTTACCGGGCCACTGGATTCCGCTCGAGCCGAATTCGGTGTACTGGCGCGCTTTGCGGATGATCAACTGCACTTTCACAGTGGAGCGGCAGAACATCAGGAACGCGCGTTGACCGTGCTGGCAGGGAGCGTCGTTGTGTCACTTCCATTGTCCGATCTGGTCGATCTCGGCGCCGAAAAAGAGCGACTCCGAAAGGAACTCGAGGAAGCTGTCACAGAGCGAGGTCGAGCTAAGGCACAACTTGCGAACGAGTCGTTCATGGCGCGGGCACCGGAAAAAGTTGTTCAGGTTCAGCGACAACGTCTGACCCTGGCGATCGAACGGATTGCGACGCTGGAAGCACGTCTGGTTGATGTTGGCTCCGCATGATCGCCAATGGTTCGAACGCCATCCATTCGTGGTGGCGTTCGACCTGCTTGGTCACGTTCTGAGCGTTGATCGTGATGGAGACATGACATCCGGGCGAATTGTCGAAGTCGAGGCGTACGCCGGTCCGGATGATCTCGCGTCACATGCGGGGACACTCCGGGCCGGAAAGTCCGCACTCAACGGCGAGAGTGGAGTCCTCTACATGTACCGCTCCTACGGCATTCACACGATGCTGAACATTGTGGCGCATGAACCAGCTGAAGCCGGAGCGGTGCTGATTAGGGCCATTGAACCCGTCGATGGCCACGACATCATGCAGGCTCGGCGGGGTTCCAGCCGTGTCGATATGTTGACATCCGGTCCTGGCAACGTTTGTCAGGCAATGGGGTTCAGGTTGTCAGACAACGGTGTCGATCTTCAGAAAAGTTCCTGGATCGATCTCAAGCCTGGTCCTCCTCCGAGTCGCATCTGGGCCGGGCCCCGTATCGGCATTTCACGTTCGGTAGCGAGACCTTGGCGTTTGTTCGATGCGGACTGTCCGTTCGTCTCCTCGCATCGACGTGGCAATCCCGTAGAATCGATCCCTGAACTGATTGCCGCCAATGAATGAGTGGCGGCCCATGTCCATTTGTTCGAGGTTCCATCGGTGAAAGTTCATGTCCTGACTGCTGAAACAATCGGGAAAATTGCCGCGGGCGAAGTTGTCGAGCGGCCGGTTTCCGTTGTCAAGGAACTGATCGAGAACGCGATCGATGCAGAATCGACCGACATCCGGATTGAAATCGAAACGGGTGGCACCACGCTGATTCGTGTGTCAGACAATGGAGAAGGGATGGCTGCAGACGATCTCGCGCTCGCCCTCCAGCGTCACGCCACGTCCAAATTGTCCACCTTTGAAGATCTCGCAACGATAGCGTCGCTAGGTTTCCGTGGCGAGGCTCTGCCAAGTATCGCTGCAGTGTCCGATCTGGAGATTCGCAGTAGCGCAATTGGATCGGCTGTCGGATCCAGACTTTCGGCGCCATTCGCAAGCGAACCCAGGATCGAACCTCACGCATCGTCAAAAGGAACATCGGTCACGATCCGGGATCTGTTCGGGAACGTCCCGGCCCGGCGAAAGTTCCTGCGTCAGCCATCGACTGAGGGAACGTATATCACCCGCCTGATCCAGGCGTATGCATTGCATTTCAGCTGGATTAGATGGGCGCTGATCTCCGATGGGCGATCAGTTCTGACGACGCATGGCAGTGGCGATGATATCGACGCGGCAGTCCGTATCGTGGGCAGCGAGCTGATGGGTGAGGCGCTCGACCTGGGCAACGCGAGTGGCGATGCCGCTGTGCCCGGAATCGACGTCAGTGGCTGGGTCAGTAGTCCTCGGGTCACACGATCGCACCGGCAGAATCTCTATTTCTTCGTCAATGGTCGTCTCGTTCAGAACCGCGCATTGATGTTCTCGCTGGAGGAAGCATTTCACAGTCTGCTGATGATCGGGCGACATCCGTTAGGCATGATCAGGATCAATCTCGATCCGCGCGACGTCGATGTCAATGTGCATCCCGGAAAAACCGAGGTCAAGTTCGTCGACGAGCGGCTCGTTTGCCGGGCAGTTTCCCGCTCCGTCCATCAGTCGCTACTGTTGCAATCGCAGGATGTGATGCCGGATGTCCGTTTTTCGCCGCAACGGCCGACGGACGACCGCATCCAGACGCTGCTCAACACGCCGCTGCCTGAGCGGCAGGAAGATGGCCGGACTGTCGATCCTGAGGATCGTGAACCAATGCAGCCGCACGGACGCCACCAGTCGGGCGTCCCCGTGATGCGTGTGCTGGGCCAGATCAGCGGCACGTACATCATCGCTGAGGGGCCGGAAGGTCTGTTCCTGATCGATCAGCATGCCGCACATGAGCGGGTGATGTACGAAAAAATACTCGGCCAAATGGCGGGTACCGGTGTCGAGCGGCAGCCGCTGCTCGATCCACTCGTCGTCGAGTTGCCACCTGAAGAATTGGCGGTGCTCGAGAAATCCCGTGAGGAGCTGGCCCAGATCGGTTTCGACGTCGACATGTTCGGTGGCACCTCCGCCCTTGTTCGTGCGGTACCAGCGATCGTATCCGGAGTAAACATAAGCGAGCGGCTCCATCTGATACTGCAGGAACTCGCCGAAGGCGGAGTGGGCGACAGCTGGCTCGATTCGGTCGCGATCAGTGCCGCCTGCCATACGTCGATCAGGGCCGGGCAGCTTCTGACAA
>JBBJOX010000280.1:0-4047 GCA_037724245.1 Thermomicrobiales bacterium
AGGTTCGAGGCCGGCGTCAGCAAGGTGAGCTGGGTGCCTGGTCGACGACCTTGCAGCGATTGGCTGCAGGGACGATCGATGTCGCCATACAGGAACTTCACTGGTCGACAATCAATGCCGTAGGACTTCCACCAGCCTCTTACCCGGTGCTGGCAGTGATCAACCTCTGTGCCGAGGACGATGAGGACCACCCGGAGCGGATTCGACTTGCCAACCTTGGTGCTGAGCGCATGGCCCGGGCGACCCATGACGACGGAATGCTCGTCGTCGCCGGGGACGACTTTCGGCTGATGGACATAGCGCGAGATTCCGGGGCGGAGACGATGGTCGTCGCGAGATCGCACGAACTGCCGATTGTGCAGAGACACCTCGCCGACGCCGGAGCGGCAATCTGGATCGAGGACGATCAGATTTTCCTGGGAAATGGCTCCGACAGGATATTCCTGATGCGGATCGAGAAGATTGCGTCGAGTCTGCGCGGGGAAGCGCTGTTTCAGGTGACCAACGCAATGAATGCCGCTGCGATGGCGTACGCCACTGGTATCGGGATCGACACCATCCGCGAATCTTTGGCATCGTTCATCAGTTCATCCGAAGCGTTGTCGTCGTCATTCAATGTGCATCGAAATGCACCGTTTCTGGCGGTCGTGAATCGGATCGAACCACCGGGAATAACCCGTGCCATCGTTCGCGCTGCCAATCCGCGAGGTCGGCGGCGGCAAATGAGCATGTTCGGCGATCTATCATGCCTGAATGCCGAAGAGTGCACCGAAATTGGCCGCCTCATGGGCCGAACCCATGGTGCTGTTCTCCTGCACAGTCAGAGCGACGACCGACTTGTCCAGGCAATGCGTCGCGGCATCGCCTCCGCCGAATACCCTCCGCTGATTATTCACCTGACCACAGAACGGCGTGCATTGAACCGGATGTTCCAGACGGCTCATCCCGACGATGTGTTGCTGATCTTCACCAGCGACGATGGCCGGGCCGCCAACCGGGCAGTACTCCGCCAGTTCGACGACGCCTGAATCCGGCCATGCTCGTTTCGGACAGGAAGCCTCAATGCGCTAAAAGGGATATGTCGTGTGGGATCAGGCGACGGCGAGATGATCGTCGGTTCGCTGACCGACCAGGCAGTTCGGACCCAGCGTCTCCATCAGGTCCCGAGCCAGCGCCTCCGACCACTCGACCTGCCTGTTACGACAGCGGAATCGTCGCGTCGCCGACCCACTCGGAACCAAAAACTCTACCGACTGATCACCTTCATATCGTTGCAACAGTTCAAGCAACGACTGCATTTGGGATATGTCGCTCCAAACATCTTCAGTGGCGGGCAGGCGGATCTCGATTGCCGGCACGATTGGTGTCGGTTGCTGAATCGCCATCGGTAATTCATTCGAGATCGTTTCAATCACGAGCTGACGTTGCTCGGCCCGTACCTCGATCTTTCCGGCAAACTCCAAAATGGCATCACCTGCCAGCTCGCTGGAAAAGGCTTCGTACTTCTCCGGGAACACCACTGCCTCGATCGACCCCGTCAGATCCTCGATCTCAACAATCGCCATCAACTTGTTCGCTCGCGTCGTAATCTTGCGAACGCTTGTGATCATTCCAATCACGCGGACTGCATCCTTGTCGTTCCGCTCATCCAATTCGAGGATCTGCGTGAATCCGGTTGGCACTCCATTGGCAAAAATGTCAATCAACGGATGCGAACTCATGTAGAGTCCGAGAAATTCCTTTTCCCAGACGAGTTTTTGCTTGTCGTCCGCGGGTTCCACATCCTGCGCAAGAGCAGCCGCGGAACCTCCGAGATCGATTGGGTCGGCGACCATGCCGAACATGTCCATCTGACCGCGGGCGGCTGCCTTCTGCCGTTGCTGCACCGCGACGATGGTAACCTCCAGCGTGGCCAGAATGGCGGCGCGCTCTCCCAGATTGTCGAACGCTCCCGCCTTGACGAGACTCTCAACGGCTCGCTTGTTGACCAGTTGCCAGTCGACGGCATCGCAGAACGCCTGGGTCGAGGCGAATTCTCCATCAGGTTGCTCGCTACGTCGAACGAGAATGTGTTCGACGACGCCAGCTCCAACGTTGCGCACCGCAACCAGACCGAAGCGCACAGCGTCTTCGTCCGACGCAAGTCGTTCGACACCGAAATCGCCGAGACTGCGATTGACGTCCGGTGGCAGCACCTGGATACCCGATTTCCGGCACTCCGATACATTGACGACCGTCCGGTCGGAACTGCCAATTTCGGTCGACATCAGGGCGGCCATGAACTGTACCGGGTAGACGGCCTTGAGATAAGCAGTTTGGGCACCGATGACGGCATACGCTGCACTGTGCGCCTTTGGAAAACCGTAACCTGCGAACTTCTCGAGCATGTCATAGACGTCGATCGCCAGCTTCTCGGGGTGTCCAAGTCCGGTGCAGCCTTCGAGGAATCGACTTCGATACTTCGCCATCACTTCCGGTTTTTTCTTGCCCATCGCCGATCGTAAACCGTCTGACTCGGCCATCGTGAAACCAGCCAGAACGTTGGCGATTTGCATGACCTGTTCCTGGTAAATCGGAACGCCATGCGTTGGGGCGAGGATGGGCTCGAGGCTGGGGTGGGGATAACTGACTTGTTCCCGCCCGTGACGTACCGCGATGTACTGAGGCGCGAGTTCCATCGGACCTGGTCGAATCAGCGCCATCAGCGCGGTCAGATCGTTGAACTTCCGCGGGGCAACGTTGATCGTCATTCGCGTGGTCATGCCGCCTTCGAGCTGGAAGACGCCGAAAGTTTCACCACGACAGAGCAAATCCATCGCCCGTTCATCGTCGAGCGGAATCGTTTCTATTGAGAGTTCGTGCCCTGCCGCTGTCACGAGATCGAGCGCCTTGCGCAAAACGGTCAGCGTTCTCAGACCCAGAAAGTCCATCTTGAGGAGACCGAGTGTCTCCATGTGATTCATAGCCCACTGGGTCGTTATGTCGCCATCGCTTTTACCGCTGGCACGCTGTAGTGGCACGCTCTCGACGAGTGGTCCGCGCGAGATGACGACTCCGGCGGCATGTGTCGATGAGTGCCTCGCGACGCCTTCGACCTTTCGCGCGAAATCGATCAGTTCGCGTACCTGCGTATCGTTTTCGTAGAGTTGGGAAAGTTCCGAAACCTGCGCCATCGCGATATCTATGGTCATTTTGGGATCGGTCGGGATCAGCCGGGCCACGCGATCCGTTTCGCCGAAGGTCAGGCCGAGGGCGCGACCGACATCGCGCACCGATGCCTTGGCCTTGAGCGTCCCGAAGGTGACGATCTGGGCTACCCGATCATCACCATACTTCTGGACGACGTAATCGATGACTTCACCTCGACGGTCATCAGCAAAATCGATGTCGATATCCGGCATGGAAATGCGATCGAGATTCAGGAATCGCTCGAAAATCAGATCGTGTTCCAGAGGATCGAGACCGGTGATGTTCAGGCAATACGTGACGATGCTGCCGGCAGCCGAGCCACGACCCGGACCAACGAAGATTCCGTTGCGCTTTGCGAAATCGACGAAGTCCCAGGTGATCAGAAAGTAATTGGTGAATCCCATCTGATTGATGATGCTGAGCTCGTAGGCGACCCGTTCGCCAACCACTCCTTCGGCCGTGCCATAGCGTTCATGCGCACCCTTGATGCAGAGGTACTCAAGATAGGATTCGGATGTATGGCCATCCGGCACGTCGAATCCCGGCAGCTGGAAACCCTTGAAACCCAGATCCAGATTGCACATCTCGGCGATCCGGATCGTGTTGCTGAGTGCCTCGGAAACATCGCCGAAGAGGCGCTCCATTTCAGCCGGGCTCTTCAGATACATCTGATTGGTGTGTGACTTCAGACGTTTCGTGTCGTGAATGGTTGTGTTTGTCTGGACACAGACGAGCACATCCTGCGCCGACGCATCACCCTCGTGGCAATAATGGACATCGTTTGTTGCGACAAGTGGTAATCCAAGTTCCCTGGCGAGCGGGATCAGCTCGCGGTTGGTTCTCTGCTGTTCTTCCAGT
>JBBJOX010000281.1:0-838 GCA_037724245.1 Thermomicrobiales bacterium
TGTCTATCGATGCAGTCGAGGATGTGCTGCAGGAAACGTTCCTTGCGATCTGGCGAGGGGCTGATCGCTATCAGGCCGACGCTGAGGTCAGCGCATGGATGTGGGGAATCGCCAGACGCCAGGCTGCGCTCTGGTATCGCAAACACGGTGACCATCGAATGGCGGCGCAATTGCTGAACGATGGATTGATCGCCAGAGACAATCCCGAATTGACGGCAATTCTGCAGGCTGATTTGCAACGCGCGTTTGGCTCACTCGGACCTCGGGCGCAGGACCTCGCTCGTCAGGCATTTCTCGAGGATCGACCGATGTCCGAGATCGCGAACTCACTGAACATTCCGCAAGGTACGGTCAAGAGTCGCATCTTTAATCTCCGCCGCAAACTGGGCGAAGCTCTGGGCCAGGAACACAAACTATGACAGACATCCATCAAACGAACGATTCCAGAAGCGGAAAGGAGCCAGAGATGGTGGCAACCGGAGTGAACTTCGATCGGGTTTGGTTCAGCATCTCGGCAGAATTGTGGGCGAGTGAACCACGAGCGATCGAGCGTCTGGCGACACGCTTGTTGCGATCGCACGCCTTGGCGAAAGTGCTCGTCGCCACGCCATCGCTGTTCATGGCGTGGCTACTGGCGAGTGGAGTGATCTTCCTGATCGGCGCCGTGATGACGCGCAGTACCGGTCAGCCGTTGATCCCGGTGCTGGCACCGGCGGTCGCCGGGATAGGTGTCTCGCTTGCCTATGGCTCAGCGGCGGAT
The DNA here is from genome assembly GCA_037724245.1 of Thermomicrobiales bacterium. GTDB lineage: Bacteria > Chloroflexota > Chloroflexia > Thermomicrobiales > UBA6265 > JBBJOX01. The sequence goes on from JBBJOX010000281.1 coordinate 761, forward strand.
CCGGCCTGGGACATCACGCGGACAGTCGCTGTGCCGTCGCGGCTGATGCTTTTCTTGCGAGTCGTCGTGGTGTTCATC
>JBBJOX010000281.1:848-4030 GCA_037724245.1 Thermomicrobiales bacterium
CAACGCGCTGATCGGTCTCGTGGCGACGTTGTTCACACAGCAAGCCGGTGAGATCACGGTGCTCTGGCTGGTGCCGATGGCGGCCATTTCGACGCTCGGGCTGGCGCTGGCCATTGCCGTCGATTCACCAGTGGTCGGAAGTATCGCTTCTCTGGTGGTCTGGTTCGGATTCGTGGGAAGGACGTTCCTCGAACGGCGGATGGTGAGCGATGTGATTGCGTCGGACCAGATTGCGGCCGCATTACCAGCGTATGTGGCACTGATCTGTCTGAGTCTGGCTGCTATCTGGTTTGTTGCTTCCGAAAGTGGCAGGAAAGGAATTCTGCGATGAATATGGGTACTTTTCTTCCGAACAGAACGCATCGATCCACCGCCTCGCGTTCTGGTCTGACCCTGTACGGCATCGGTCATCGCTTTGGTCGGCATCAGGCGCTCGAGGACATCACACTCGATCTCGGCACCGGGGTCTTCGGTCTGCTTGGTCCGAATGGTGCAGGCAAGACGACCTTGCTCAAAATCCTGGCGACCGTGCAAAGACCAGGTGAGGGGGACCTGCGACTGATCGGACTCGATCCAGCCAACGGGCACGATGTTCGGTTGATTCGACGCCAACTCGGGTATCTGCCGCAGGCGTTCGGCTACTATCCGAACTTCACCGTTTTCGAGTTCGTCGAGTATTTCGCATTGCTGAAAGAGATGGATCCGGACAAGATCCGACCGGCCGTTGCCGAAGCGATTCATCGAGTGGGACTCGAGGATCGTGCACGATCAAGGTTGAAATCGCTCTCCGGTGGCATGATTCGGCGCGTCGGAATTGCTCAGGCGATCGTCAATTCACCGGCGCTGCTGGTGATGGACGAACCAACGACGGGTCTCGATCCCGAACAGCGCGTCCGGTTTCGCAATCTGATTCGCGACATCGGTACGCGATCGACGGTCATTGTCAGCACGCATCTGGTCGAGGATGTGTCAGCAGCATGCGATCGACTGGCAGTGATGGATCGCGGGTCATTCCGCTTCACGGGAACACCGAATGAACTGGTCGCGCTTGGTGCGTCCGATACCGGAGCCGAGGAACCGGGCGAATCGGCGATGGAGCGAGGCTATCGCCTGGCGCTGGGAGGATTCAAGTCATGAATGCGATTCGTCGATTCCTACGTCTGCTCTGGATCGAAATCCAGCGCAGCCCTGCAGCCCTGGTTTCGGTTCTCGGGCTTGTTCTGGCCTGGCTGATTCGAGACAATCCGCCGCGAGGTGTCGTGATTTGGAACGATATATCGCAGTCGGTTGCGGATGGACATCTCGTCATCGCTCCGCTTGGAGCAGCAATCGCCGTCTGGTCTGTAGGACGTTCGAGACGGCGCGGTGTGAGTGAGCAGGAGGTTGCATTGCCACTTCCCGCCGGATCGTCCGAATTGATCATAACGCTCGCGGTGATGTTCTGGATGGTTTCCGCCTATGCCAGTTTCTTCGTCCTCCTCGCGATTCCGGGCTGGCGCTTTGCGACATGGGGCAGTCCCAACCTGCCGATGATTCTGATCGGTGCATTGGCGACTTGTGCCTGTGTCGCTATTGGCTCGATCATTTCGCGGTTCGGCCGATCGGTGATTTTGTCGCCGGTCACATTGATAGCGACATACGGTGCGATGGTCTACGTATCGGATTCGTTATGGTACTCCGATACGGCGCGTCTGGTCCCGATCAAATTTCTGAGTGATAACGGGTTCAACTTCGACGTTCGCCAGCCCGCAGACGATTTCCTCTGGTTTTGCGCGTGGATGGCAACGTTAACAGTGACTCTGATATTTCTTCAGTTGCTGCTGCGATCACGTTCACTTCTTCGCGTTGCAGCGATCGTGTTATCTATCGGGCTTGCCTCGACGTCTGCCACTCAGGTCGTTGCAGGACCGCGATTCCCGACACAGCCGACAGATATTCCAGTAAATCCGGTATGCGAAATGGCCAGCCAATTCGAAGTCTGTGTTCATCCTGCGATGGAATCGTTGCTCGATGAAGTCATCGCCGAAGTGAACGAAATCGCTCCGAATTTTGCCGGACTCACCGGGCTTCCGACCACGCTCTACCAGACGGAACTCGTCGATCCGTTTGCAAGTGGTATTGCCAGGTTTCACGTCTGGGACAAAACGACAATCGGGTATGTCATACCGGAAACGTTCACGTCTTTCACCAGTGCTTCATCGTCGTTGGACGACGGAACGTCCCTCAGCGCCAGTCAGTGTGCAGTGGGAATGGCGCTGACAGAAACGGCAGGAGACTTTCCGCACTGTGTTTACGGAGTCGTCTACGAGTCAGCGAACCAGAGCTTCCCGCCAGGAAACGAACTTGGCCAACGCGGGCCCGATCAGGCGGCCCGCGACGAAGCGGCAAGGGAAATCAGCGACAAGGCCAAGTCGTTCGCAGCCCTGACGCCTGAAGTCAGACAAGCCTGGCTGGACGAGAACTGGGACGCTCTCCGGGCCGGGGAACTCGAACTGGATGACCTGCCGTGACCTGGCCACGACTCCGGTTGCTGGTCTTGTTCCTGCGCCAACGAGTGCTCGTCGCGAGTCTGGTGGCGTCCAGTGTGGCAATCGGTCTGCACTTCTGGGTATCGGGATGGATCGCAGACTGGGCTCACCCGGAACGGATGGACATCTTCGTCGTCGTTGGCCCACTGGCAGTTGCGGTCATCACCGGAATCGCGATCTGGTCGCCATCGGCCGATCTCGAGGCGACGTCCTCACTGTCGTTACGCTGGGCTCGATTGCTCCATGTCGCGATCGTCTGTGGTCTCGGTATCGTTGGGACATCGATCGTGCTGGTGGCAGACCTCAATGCGGTCTATCACGGGGATTCGAACTACCTGATGCTGTGGATTCGCAATACCTGTCTGCTGACTGGTTTGGCCCTGCTGCAGGGCCGATTCTTCAATCCACGATTGAGTTGGTTGCTGCCGTCGGCCGTCGTCATCGTCGCCGGATTCCAAATGATGGGCGCGATCGACGATCCGCTAACCTCGGTCAACGAACGATTCACGCAGCCGTTCTGGAATGTGATCGCCCATTCCGACACGTCAATTGAGGCGGGTGCAATCGGGTTTGCAATGTTGGTGATCGGGGTAATCGTGCTGGCGGCACGCGGTCCCGCGTTGCCGACACCAGGCGAGGCATAACCCGATCTAG
>JBBJOX010000282.1:0-4016 GCA_037724245.1 Thermomicrobiales bacterium
CGTGGAGATCGAAGAGGTTTACATGCACTGTGCCCGGTCGTTCCTGCGCTCGGGATTGTGGAAACCGGAAACCTGGCCGCACCCTGACGATATTCCGACAATGCGCGCAATCAACTGCGAACTGCGCGGTAGGCCAACACCAGATGAATCTGAAGACAAGCGTCAAGAGGAATATCGTCAACGTTTGTTCTGACTGCTCTCCGCCTAAGCCAGCAGGTGGGCGAGCGAGGTTTCGACATACGTCCGGATTGCGCTCAATTCGGCAACAGGATCGAGCGCGCCATCGAGTTCGAAGACAGCCCAGCCCGTGTAGCGAATTTCACGCAGCAGACGAGCCCATGTTGGCCAATCGACAACGCCTTGCCCGACCTGGGCAAACCACTGGATTTGCGTCTGGAATATGTTCTCGTCGATATCAACCCCGTCGGGGGCAGGACCAACCGCGTCCTTCCAGTGAGTCAGAACCACGCGATCGCGATGTCGCTTGACGATCTCGATGGGATCGGACCCGGCAACGGTGAACTGGGCGGTATCCGGACACAACGAAACGTAATTGGGATCCGTAAGCAACATGAAGAGATCGGCGTCACGGCTGTCGCGGAAGACGGTGAAGGCCTCGGGATGGAGAGCGAGCGTGACATTGTGGCGTGCAGTGGCGGCACCGATCTGGTTGAGCGTTTCCGCAATCGATTGGGCAAGGGACATATCGACGAAGAGCGGTGGTTGTGCCGATTTCGTCTTTCGAAGTCCCAGCGCGGTTACCAGGACCTTTGCGCCACAGGTACCAAGGAACTCTGCATACCGATCCGCCAGTTCGACATACTCATTGCGATCGTCAACCGATGCCAGATCGAGCCGCCGATCGGTTCCGGGAACGCGTGATGAAAAAAAGCCGGAACACACTTCCAGCCCACGATTGCCCACTTCGCGGGCAAATCCTTCGGCCGAGCCATAGGCGGCGAGTGCGCTGGTCCAATCGCCTGGAGCGAAGGTGATTTCGATACCGTCAAGTCCCGCCTGCTGTACCGCATCGAGCATGCGATTCCAGAACGACAATTCGTTCCAGCTGCCCCAATGAAAGAGATCGCCGATGGAGGCATAGCCGCCTTCGTGGCCCCAATATGCGGGATTGTAGAAGGTACAGAGATCGGTCGCGAACTTGATCCTTCGTTCGATTACCACGGGTGAGTTCCTTTCGGGTTGCTTCGTTCTCGGTTGTATCATCACTCGCGCCTAACAGTTGGTGTATCAGGAGAGCAGACGTGTTTTCGATCCTAACCCGCATCAACGCAGACCGCCTCTGGGCTTCGATTTCCCAATCCGCGGCGATTGGTACGAAAGGGGCAGGGCTCGGACGGCTTGCGCTCGGAGACAGCGATAAAAAGATGCGGGATCTATTCTCGCAGTGGTGTCGTGACGAGGGCCTGACGATATCGATAGACAACGCGGGGAACATCTTCGCTCGGCGCGACGGATTAGACAATGCGCTGCCGGCAGTCATGCTCGGTAGTCATCTCGACACGCAGGAGGAGGGCGGTCGCTTCGATGGGGTGTTGGGAGTTCTTGGCGCACTTGAAGTGATTCGCACGCTGAATGAAAAAGGTCACGTCACGCGTCGACCGCTGAACATCGTGAGCTGGACAAACGAGGAAGGGGCGAGATTTTCACCGCCAATGCTCGGTTCAGGCTGTTTTATCGGAGTCCATGACATTGAGTGGGCGCATGCGATTGTCAGTAACGATGCCGAGGAAGCTACGCTTGGCGCGGAACTGGAGCGTATCGGCTATCTTGGTCGCGATGTAATCGGATCTGATTCAATCGATTCGTACTTCGAATTGCACATCGAACAGGGGGCGTTGCTCGACGCGGAACGGCGGCAAATTGGTGTCGTATCGAACGCGGCAACGGTCCACGGGTTCAAATTCCAGTTCACAGGCGAAACTGCCCACGCCGGAACCCTTCCGATGAAGAAACGGAAGAATGCGCTGGTCGCTTCGGCACGCCTGGCGACAGCGATTGACGATATCGGACTGGAACACGCCGCCAAGGGTGCGATGGCGACCACGGCGCGCATTTCGGCAACGCCGAACAAGCCGGGGATTCTCTCAAACTTCAGCGAACTGGTTGGGGATATCCGCCATTCTGATCCGGCGTCGGCCGCTGCGATGATGAGGCAGGTCGAAGCGGCTGCGACAGCGGCCGGCGAACAGTCGCAGTGTACCCACGAGCTTGTGGAGCGCTGGCATTGGGGCGGTTCGATCTTCGACCTACAGCTCATCTCCAGCGTGCGCTCGACTGCTGAACGATGTGGATACTCGCATATGGACATTGCAAGCCAGGCCGGGCATGACGCCTACTTTCTGTCTCGCGTGTGCCCAACCGCGATGATTTTCGTACCCTGCGTCGGAGGAGTTACCCACCACCCGGACGAACTGATCACCAGGGACGGGAGCGCTGCCGGAGCGAATGTGTTGCTCCATACGGTAGTCGCCCGTGCCGATCGCTGATCGGTTATCTAGGTCCTGATTCGTCAGAGATTTCGAATGCCGTATCAGTTGTTCAGTCCTTGACTCTCCCCAGTGTCGAACTGGCGTACGCTCAAACAATTGACGCCTTCGGTGCATCAGAAATCACAGGTACTGCCCGTACAGCTCACAGCGTGGTGGGAACAACTCCACCGAATTCCGGATCCTTGCACCAACGGAACGTCCGACCTGCTATCTACTGACCAAGGATGGTTGCCAGACGTTCAACCTTTAGCCGGACATACCTGGATTTGTCCTTCATGCGTACGCGTCTGGAATACACGTGCGTCCTCGGTGGCCGGGCCATGCACTACCTTCCCCGTAGCGAGATTGAATTCGCTTTGATGCCAGGGGCAGACAACACAGCCATCTCTGACTTCACCCTGGTCCAATGGTCCTCCAAGGTGTGAACACGTCGCAGTTATCGCAAAGGTGTCATTACCCTTTTTGTAAAGCACTAACGACACATCCCGAGCGTCCGCCTTCGTGAGCTCCCCTTCCATCAGGTCGGACTCGGCAAGGACATTGATCCATTCGGGATCGGTTTCCTCAAATGCGATTCGACTTACTCCAATCCCTAACCGATAGATCAGATCGCCACCGATCCAGCTCGAAGCCATGACGATGCCGTAGGAGATCGTCGAGCACGCAATGCCCGCGTTGCGTAAATCATGACTCCGCAAGTACCACGACACCCCATACAGCCCCGTGGCTGCGGCATTCATGGTGGCATGCAACGCCCCAAGACGACGCGGCTGATCCAGTTCCTGCAGGTCCTGCCACTGTGCAACGCCTGTCGCCGCTGCACCCAGGGCCGATATGGTCCCCGCTTTCAATGCGAGATCAGCACCCTGGTGATTGCCAACAAGATCAAGTGCCAGGCTGGAGGTCCAGAAGCCGATCGGCAAATCTGTAACCAGTGGATGAAGAGGGTGCCCAAGCCAAGTGCCATAAAGTGCGTCCTTGACGGCACGTGGCCCTTTGGGACCAAAAATAGGTTCAGATACAAGCTTCAGCGATGCTGCAGCCTTGTCCAGCCAAGGCATTCCATTCGCTATTCTGTCAGTCATTTGACGTCGAGTGAGAATCATTGGGCGCTCCTGTTCATATCAGACTTTACAGATAACAACCGATGCACGAGATGTGCCGTCGCATGGCGAGGACACTTTGGGACGCAACCATGCCGTCCGGGAGCACATCATGACCATTCACGATCAGAATGCCCACTATCTACAACTACCTGGCCGAATCGACATCCAGAGATTCGCTGGTTTCTTGCCGCTGATAATGAAGAGAAGCTCTTTACACTCCCATATCGGTTGGTGTTCTTGAAGGTTGCTGATCTGGTTCTGGCGAACTGAAGTAATGTTCCATCGATACATTTCCGAATTTGTCCGTGAATACGCTGAGATTTGGAATAGAGACAGTCATTACGCGCGGACCCCGGATGACGCCCGTATCATCGCGTACTTGTGACATCGCGAGACATGA
>JBBJOX010000283.1:0-4015 GCA_037724245.1 Thermomicrobiales bacterium
CGGAGTCTCGCCGGATACCAGGCGGTCACTTCCGGGCGCGTAAAGAGGGCGGACGGACTGCAGCTGGCGTATCTGCCACAGCAACCAGGCAGTGTCTTTTTCTGCGAAACCGTGACCGAGGAAATCGCCTGGACACTGAATCGTCGGGGTTCGAATTTTTCGGTGTCGGAAGTTCTGGAAGAGTTCGGACTCGAAAGCAAGGCTTTGAGTCATCCGCGTGATCTCAGTGGCGGAGAGCGGGAGCGAGCGGCTATGGCAGCGGTTCTGGTCGGTGATCCGCAGCTCATCCTGCTGGACGAACCGACACGAGGCATGGACGTGTGGCGGAAGGCCGAACTCGTGCAGATTCTGCGGCGGCGTCAGGCAAGCGGCGCGCTGGTTGTGCTGGCGACGCACGATGTCGATCTGGTTGCTGCACTGGCAACCCGAGTCGTTGTCCTTGGGGATGGTGACGTGATTGCCGACGGGTCCCCGCGGGCAGTTCTGGCGGGTTCACTGTCGCGCTCGACCCAGATCAATCGACTCCTGGGTTCAACCTGGCTGACGGTCGACGATGTAATCGCCGATCAGGAACGGCGACGACGCTGACGCGCAACCGGAGTCGACTCCAACGGTGGAGTTGCACCCGGAGTGGTCGGTAGCGTCGCGGCTTCGGGCGTCGCCGGGGCATTCTCATCGGGTAGCAGCGCACCGGGATGGTATTGGTTGTTCGGATCCCAGAGCATCCAGCCAGAAGCACCGATATCTTCGGACGCATCGATCTGGGCTCGAACCTCGGCATCGCCATAAGGCATCAGATCAAAATAGTCGAAATCCTGAAGCCATGGCCGCATTTGAATGGCATTACCACCCAACTTGTCGCGTCCCAGCCGCATGCTAATTTTGATCGTCTCGTAGGGAAAATCGTTGGGATGGCCATCGACATCGATCGATCCATTCGGAAAGTGCGACGGATAAATCATCGGACTCAGGTAGTCGACGTACTGCGCCAGGTTTGCGAAGTTCTGGCCAATTCCGAGATCATCATTTACGAGCATGGTGTACCCGAATACATCGGCCGAAAGCTTGGCACCGGTCGGGTAGACCTTCTCCTGGGCCATTGCCAGAAACTTCTCGATCGATCGTTCGCGAACGTCCTGCGTGTTCTCGAGGCCGAAATCCATCGTTGTGAAGTCACCGTCGGTCGGGAACCGAACGTAGTCGAACTGGATTTCGTCGAATCCGAACTGTGCCGCTTCGAGGGCAAGATCGGTATTCGCCTCCCAGAGTTCGTGCACCATCGGATTGACCCAGGCCACTCCGTTGTCATCTCGCCAGAGATCGCCGGTCTCGCTGTTAAGGACGGCAATATCGGGACGGTTTTCTGCAATCAGGCTGTCCTTGAAGACGACGAGCCGGGCGATGGTGTAGATTCCGCGATCCTCGAACTTCGCGAGCATTTCCTGAATATCGTAAATCGGTCGAATAACATCTTGCTCGACAAAAAACGGCACCTGGGAATCATAGAAGATCAGCTCTTCCTTGATGTCGATAACCACGGCATTCAGTTCGGTCGCGTCGATGATGTCTGCGATGCGTTCGACATCTTCTTCGGTCGTGGAAATGTTTGGATTAAGATAGACCGCCTTGATCGGCTTGGGCTCCATAACCACGTCGAGTACCGGATTCCCTGGATCAATCTCAATTGTCTGGTCGAGGTAGCCTGGGGCGATGACCATGGCGGTCAAACTCGCTTCGTCGAGTTCAGCAATCTCGAGTGCTATCAGCCCATCGGCACCGGTGATCTCGACGTTGCCGGCCGCAACCAGACGCGCCCCCTGGATACTTTTGCCAGCGCCGTTGGAGATTTTGCCTTCGACTACCAGGCTGACTGTTTCTGCGGTTGGCGTGCCGGACGTCGATTCAGCTGCTGGTTCAGTTCCCGTTGGAGGCTGGGTACTTACGGGTGGCTCCGTCGCACCAGCGACAACGGTCGGTCGCGGGTCGTTGGCCGCCAGATTCGATGCGCCCACATCGAGTCGCACTGTCAGGTCACCCGGACTGTCGGTTCCGATCTCACTCGACCAGGTCTGGTACCCACTTGTCGAGACCGATACCTGCCCAGATTCCAGAGCCGTCGGCAACGTGACAACCCCATCGATGTCGCTCACCCAGATGTCGGCTCCAATCTGGATTCGGGCGCCCTGAATAGCGTTTCCCGAAGCCTGATCGACCACGGTGATTTCGAAAACGCTGTCGTCGGAGGTGCGATCGTAGATCACTGTGGCGATCACGGCGATCAGCGTCACAACGAAGATGGCGCTAAACCACCAGGTGACCCAAGGAAGCGGATGCGCTGAATTGGGAGATAGTGCAATCGATTCGACTGGTTCTGTCACTGACGAAATTCCCGCTGGATGCTGCGTCAACAAAGATCTCTTGCGTCACATTCAAGCGTACCACGCACGATCGGGCCGGATTCATGAATCAGGTGAATCGAGAATTTCCGGGCGGCCCGTGCGAGCCGCCCGACGAGTTCAGAATCCGCGGGATTTATCGACCACGTTGAGCAATGCTTCACCACGCTGGTAGCGGCCCAGGTTCTCCTTGAAGATTTCCACGACACGGCGTTCTTTCGGTGCGGAAGCACCAGCCAGATGTGGCGTCAGGACGAATCTCGGAGCGTCCCAGAGCGGGCTGTCGGCTGGCAATGGCTCCTGTTCGACGACATCGAGCGCGGCACCGGCGATCTTGCCTGCCTTCAACAGTTCGAGCAGCGCTGTCTCGTCCACGATTCCACCACGCGACACGACGACGAGGTAGGCGTCTGATTTCATTTTGGCCAACTTTTCGGCATTCAGCAGATACCGTGTTTCGGCAGTCAGTGGGGCAGCAACGACGACGACATCCGATTGTTCGATCAGGTCGTCGAGGCGGCTGACAGGCCAGACTTCGTCGAGAAACGGCTGCCCGGAAACGGCCTGCACATCAACGGCGAGCAGGTTCATTTCAAATGCCTGGGCACGTTGGGCGATGCCCCGCCCCAGCGAGCCGAATCCGATTATGCCCATGGTCAGGCCACCGATTTCGCGCGCTGTCTTGTACAGGGTGCCGCGTTCCCAGTGCTTCCGGTTCATCTGGTCGATGCTCTCCGGAATGTGACGGGTCATCGTCAGCAACAACGCCAAGGCATGCTCACCGATCGATGGACCGTGTGCACCGCGGGTGTTGGTCAGGATGATATCGCTGGCGACCAGCTCGGGGATGTTGGCAACAAACTCAACACCGGCGCTGGCTGCCTGAATCCATTTCAGATGGGGCGCCTCATCGAGCAGTTTCTTCGAGGGGAAGCCAAAGTAGATCTCGGCATCGGCGACCGCGTCCTTGACCTCTGCCGGAGTGACATTCTTGATGGAAATACCTTCAACTTCGTCGAGCAGATGAAAGTAATCCGAGCCTTCCTGGGTGCAAAGTACGACCTTGAGCGTCATTGGTGCTGAACTCCTAGTAGCGAACGGTCGTGCCGGCTTCGGCGGCTTCACCAGACAGAATCCGGGTGCGATCCGATGCAGTCCAGTTGACGGCCTCGATGTCCTGTTTCATGTTGCCGACCATGTAACGCATTTCGGAGGCAAGGGCGCAGAACTGGAAACCCTGGGAAAGTCGCAGGTTCATTCCTTCGGACCCAGAGGTGTGAATGCCGGAGGCGACACCGTACTTGTTCCCGGTCGTCCGGATGTGCTCGATCGCCTGAACCACTTCGGGAATATCTGTTTCGAGCGCCACGCCGAGTCCGAGACCCATCGAGGCCGCGAGATCGTTGGGTCCAATGAAGCAGGCATCGACACCGGGTACGCTGAGAATCTCGTCGGCGTTTTCAACTCCCTTGATGTGTTCGATCTGGCAGACCAGCAACACCTGTTCGTTTGCGTTGCGGTAGTACTCGGCACCGGATGTACCCCAGCTCAAACCATGGCGACCGCCACCGACACTGCGCGAGCCTTGTGGATAGTAGCGAGTAGCTTCAACGGCTTGC
>JBBJOX010000284.1:0-4008 GCA_037724245.1 Thermomicrobiales bacterium
TACGGCTGGAATCCCCGCCGCTGGTTTCCAAACAGCATTCTGGCGGCACTTCCTGCGCTTGGACCGGTCATTTACGGCTGGATTCTGACGCGAAACAACATGAAATTCTTCGACTGGGTAGATCAGCAATGGCAGTGGAACAGATTTTCTTCCGCGCCCTGGAGAACATTCGATTGCACACTCAACGGTTGTACCGCCGATGTCCGACAGTTTGGTCAAACCAACCGTGACTTTCCGGTAACCCCGATCGACTGGTCGTGGATCGGGGATTTCTTCCGAAGCCCAACCTGGTCCACCGTCACGTCCTGGGAATGGCGGGATCGCGCGGCTCGCGGTGATGTGCTGGAGTTTCTGGTTACGATCGGCGCCTTCGTACTGGTGATCATCGGACTGCGGCGACTGCCCCTCTATTACAGCGCCTTCGTCATTCCGCCATTGCTCGTTCCACTCTTCAGCCCGAGTTCAGTCCACCCGTTGATGAGCATGCCAAGATTCGTGCTGCCGCTCTTCCCACTCTTCGTCATGCTCGCCTTGCTGATCCACAACCGGAAGCTGGAAATAGGCCTCGCAGTAACCTCGAGCGTCGCGCTCGTGCTTCTGACCATGCAGTTTGCGCTCTGGTACTGGGTTTCCTGAGCGACGTCCTCGCAACAGGCCTGCCGGGTACAATGCGAACAACATTCCCGTTGCACATCATGTTTTCCTGAGGAGGAACGACAGCGTGGTCGAAGCAGTTGAAACAGCACCCGTTACCAGAGAATTCACCACGATGACCGGGGGCCAGGCCCTCGTCGAGTCTGTGCTCAGTCAAGGGATCGACACCGTCTTCGCCCTGCCCGGTGTGCAGCTCGACGGTGCCTTCGACGCCCTCTACTCCGCGCAGCAACGTGGCGATATCCGCGTTATCCACCCGCGACACGAGCAAACCGCTGCCTATATGGCCGACGGTTACGCCCGGGTTACAGGACGAATTGGTACCTGCATCGTCGTTCCCGGACCGGGCCTGCTCAATGCGACGGCCGCTCTCTCCACCGCCTACGCCTGCAATACCCCGGTCCTCTGCATCACCGGACAAATCCAGTCCGATCTGATTGGCTTTGGCCGCGGCCAACTTCACGAAATCCCGAATCAGCTGGAAATGATCCGATCTGTCACCACCCATTCAGCGCGCGCGGTGACCCCGGAAGCCATCCCCGATCTCGTCGACTCGGCAATACGCGAAATCTGGAAGGGTCGAACTCGACCGGTCGAGATCGAGGTGCCGCCGGACACGCTCTTCGCCGAGGCCACGGTCGCGCTGCTCGGTGCCGCCCCGGGACGATCCCGATCAGCTGGTGATCTCGATCTGATCGCCAAAGCCGCCAAACTCCTTGGAAATGCGAAACAGCCGCTGATTTTTTCCGGCGGTGGTGTGATTGGTTCCGACGCGTCGAACGAACTGCTCAACCTCGCCGAAATGCTGCAGGCACCGGTCCACATGACCAGCAATGGCAAGGGTGCGATTTCCGATCGCCACTATCTGGCGCAATCGACGGTATCGATCGCGACGCTGCTTAAGGACGCCGATGTCGTGCTCGCGGTTGGTACCCGGTTCGTCGAACCATCTACCTACGTCTGGGGTATGAAACCCGGTCGCACCGTAATTCAGCTCGATATCGATCCAGAAGAAATCGGCCGCAACTATCAGGTGACCGTCGGCATCGAGGCCGACGCCAAAGCCGGGCTCACTGCGTTGGCCGACGCTGTTGCCAGTACCAACATCCATCGATCGTCGCGGGAAGACGAACTGGTCGCGATGAAGCAGGATTCGCGCACGAAACTTGATGGCATTCATCCGCAGTCGGATTTTGCACATGCCATCCGCCGTCAACTGCCGGACGATGGGATCTTTGTCGGCGAAATGACCCAGGTTGGCTACTGGAGCAATACCGGATTCCCGGTCTATGAACCTCGCACCTACTTCACCCCGGGTTATCAGGGCACCCTCGGCTGGGGATACCCGACGTCCCTCGGGGTCAAGATTGGTGCTCCGGACAAGGTTGTCGTGTCCGTGAACGGTGATGGAGGATTCGGGTTTGCCCTGAACGAACTTGCAACCCAGGCCAGACACGGCATTGCGAGCATCACACTGATTTTCAACGACTCGGCGTTCGGCAATGTTCGGCGGATCCAGACGGTTCAGTTCAATGGACGAACCATCGCCTCCGATCTGCTCAATCCGGATTACGTCAAACTGGCCGAAGCGTTCAACGTGACCGGTCGTCGCGCCACCACTCCGGCCGAGCTCGAAACGCAGCTTGCAGAATCGATCAAGGCGAACGAACCGACGCTCATCGAAATCCCGGTCGAAGCCATGCCCGATCCCTGGAAAACTCTCAATCTGCGGTAAAAGCCCAACCTGACAGGGTCATCGGCAGAGCCTGTGCTGAGCCTGCGAAGAATCCACGATCACAACATCCGTCGGAAAACCCGCAGTTAGGCTCTGGTCCAGAGACTACTCGATGACCTCGCCGTCTCCTGGCTGCAGCAGTCCGAGATCGAGCAGTTGCCGGGTGATGAAGGCGTTGTTAGCCATGATCAGCTTGATCGCGTACGTTGAAGATGCTTCCGCAGACCTGAATCCTGCCGATTGCAGCTCTTCCTCGATCGACTTTCCGGTTTCTGCCGATGCCTCGGCGGCCTCCTCATGCAACAGATCGTTGAGATACCCGTAAAGCTCGGGTTCAGTCATCCCGAGGGCGTCGGCAAATTCCTGTTCAGACACTGGCAAAAGTCCATTTCATTTCATATTCCGTACCGTCTGCATGGAAACAATTCCGACCCAATTGTGCCAGACGCACGAGCGTCCATTCCTGAACCGGGCATATTCAACCATTGATCCGGGGCCGGGGTTGAACCTTTCCGCACTAACGGTATACTCGAAGAGTCTGCTAGTTCGTCAACGACGAGCGCCCGGTGCCTACATGCGGACCCAGCCATGATTCCACACAATGTATCCCTGAACAGGGAAAAGGAGTTCTGAGCCATGACCTACGTCATCGCCCAACCGTGCATCGGGACAAAAGATGCATCCTGCGTCGAAGTCTGCCCGGTCGATTGCATCCATTCGGATGACGCCCAGGAGCAGTATTTCATCAATCCGGCCGAGTGCATCGATTGCGGTGTTTGCGCCGAAGTCTGCCCGGTCGAGGCAATCTTCTTCGAAGACGATCTGCCGGAGCAGTGGGCCGAGTTCAAGGCGAAGAATCTGATTTTCTTCGGCTGACTTCCGACCGGCACATCTCTTCGGAAAACGGGCGGAACCTTTCAGATCCGCCCGTTTTGCCTTGCTAAGATTCAGCCTCTGGCGTTGATTCCGGGACAACCATATGTGGCAACACCGGAAGCGTGTAGCGCATCGACCAGATGCTGTCGCCATTCACCACATACATCGTGCCTGTTGATTCATCGACGGCAATGTCCTTGAACCCCTCGAACGGACCGGTCACTTTTTCTGGACCCAAATCGAGATCAACCGGCAACTCGAGCCGGTTCGTAGTCATTCCCACGGGATCGTAGGCAAGCACATAGCCGGCGCTACCATCGTCTGTGCTGATCGCGACGTAGACGTATCCGGTCGCGGCGCCATTCAGTAACGCGACTGGCTGATCGTCTTCGCCGTATGATGGATATTGCTCGCCAACCAGCTCGCTCATGCGATAGGTTCGGATCGCACCATCCTCCATTAGCACATAGATGTTTCCATCGATGGCGATGTCGATCGCGCTGTCGAGTTGGTCACGCGCGCCCTCGTTGACCCACGATTCACCGGGTGCGACTCCGTTTTCCGGATTCGAGGCAAACTTGTAGATATCGAGATATTCGTTCTGAAGCAGGTACACACTGCCACCGAAGGCGTCGATCGGCCCGAAACCCCAGGCACCGAATGTATTGAGTTCCTGGAGTTCTGTCGCCATCCAGATCCCGTTCAGATCCCGGCTGAAGAGATGACGTCCATCGGTCACATAA
>JBBJOX010000285.1:0-3986 GCA_037724245.1 Thermomicrobiales bacterium
CTGGACGAGAGCGACAAGGAGCTCGAACCGTCCGATTTCCCCGATCTGGCATCGCTTCGTGACCGCTGGACCGAGGATGAATCCGAAATGCGCGCCTGGCTCGAATCGCTGGGCGATGCCGACCTGGAGGCCGAGGTCGATTCATCGCTGACGATGGATCGGCGACCGCGCTGGCATTACCTGATGCACATCTTCACCCACGCGCAACAGCAGCAGGCCGATGCAGCGACGATCCTTTCGCAGTTCGATGCATCGCCGGGTGAACTCGGCTTCATCCAGCGGATGAAGGAACGGCAGATTCCGGTTTGACGTCCCCGTTTTATGGAATCTCTGCGCGCGATGTCCGACGCTCGACATCGCATTGGAACTGGACTACATGACCACAGGCCTGATCGTCGTCATCGCGTTGCGCATTCTCGTGCCGTTGTTGATCCTGAAGAAACCGCTGGTCGGTGGAGTTCTGGCAATGGCGCTCGATGCGTTCGATGTCGTGATCGTCGAGCTGTTCGGTCCGGGCGGGATGGGATCGCATTACCAGAATATCGATAAGGGGCTCGATCTCTGGTATCTCGGACTCGAGTTCTGGGTTTCGCTGCAGTGGCTCGATCGGATTCCACGTCTGATCAGCATCGGGTTGTTCGGCTACCGGGTTGTCGGCGTGGTTCTGTTCGAGCTGATCGGCTGGCGCCCGCTCTTGTTCATCTTCCCGAATCTCTTCGAGAACTGGTTCCTGTTGTATCTCATCCGGACGACGTGGTTCGGCGGCATTGCGCTCGACACCTGGGCCAACTGCCTGAAGTGGCTGTTCATTCTGTACATCCCGAAACTCGGTGAGGAGTACCTGCTCCACGTCGCCGAAGCGCAACCGTGGAGCTGGATCAAGCAACGCGTCGGGTTGTAGGAATTTCGTCACATCCGCAGCCGTCAACGGTAGGGTATGTGGCAGAGCTTGTCCTGAGCTGGCCGTATGGATCCCTGACCTGAAGCACCCGGCCCCAAACCACGGCAGAGACAAGCTCTGCGCCTACCGTTTTCAATTCCGGACCACACAGCGACAATCTCGTCAGTCGCCAGCCTGCGGGGATCGCGTCATTGGCGGTTCGGCGTGGCTGAGGCCGAGGCGGGCGACGAGGGTCGTGATCCAGGTCGGGGCCCACCAGTTCCAGCGACCCATCAATCGCATCGTCGCCGGAACCAGCAGCGCCCGCACGATCGTGGCATCGATCAGCACTGCCAGCGCCAGTCCGAAGCCCATGCTCTTGAGCACAACGATATCGGCCAGCATGAATCCGCCAAAGACGATCGTCATAATCACGGCGGCACCGGTCACCACCTTCGCCGATTTTTCGAGACCGCGGGCAACGGAACTCCGGTTGTCACCGGTGCGCAGATACTCTTCCTGGATCCGCGAGAGCATCAGCACCTCGTAGTCCATGCTCAGTCCGAACATGATGCAGAAGAGCAGGATCGGCGTCGTCGAGATGATTTCGCCACTTGCCTGGAAATTGAGCAGACCTTCGAGTCGTCCATCCTGGAACACCAGAACCAGTGCCCCGAGCGACGCGCTGATCGACAGCAGCGTCATGAAGATCGCCTTGATCGGCAGAAGAACCGAACCGAACGTCAGCAGCAGAATCAGGTAACTACCGATGATCACGAAGATCAGGGCGGGAACGATCCCCTCGGCAATGCCATCGACCGTATCGACCGACGCGCCACCGAAACCACCGACTTCGACACTCGCCCCAGTCAGCGGCACATCTCTCAGATCGCGCACGAGATCCTCGAGTGCTGCGCCCTCGGCGGACGTTTCGATTTCGACGAGTACGGAATCGGTGCGGACGTATTGGTCGACCTGTGCCTGCAGGTCTGCCGAAAGTGAAGCCGGATCACCGGTGTAGTTCGCCCAGACCCCGCTGGTGTCGGTGGAGATGAAACTATCGACCCGGTTGACATGCTCGATCGACGATGCCGTGGTCACGAATGCGGTCAGCGCGGAAATGCTGGCCGGGGAGAGCGCGTTGCCATCGGCGGCCGTAATCAGCACCGGAACCGGTTCCGCCTCGCCACCAGGAAACTCGGTATTCAAACGCTCGGTGGCGATTCGCGCCGGATCGTCGGTCGGCAGGACTTCCGGTCCACCTGGCGTGATATCCAGCCGCAGGAACGGAATACCGGCAATCAGCAGCACCGCCAGCACCGGCACCAGAATCGCCACCGGTCGTCGCATCACACCCTCGGCGATCGCGTGCCAAACTCGCCCTTCGCCCGATGATGTTCGATTGCGACGACCAGGCAGACCGATCGCGATCGAATCGATGCGTGGACCGAGCACCGCCAGCAATGCCGGCAGGAATGTCAGCCCATAGACGAGAGCGAGACCAACCACGATCATCCCGGCCTGACCCATCGAGCGCACCGCCGGCAATGGAAAGAACTGGGTTGCGGCCAGGGCAAAGATCACGGTGATTGCCGAGAAGAGGATCGTTTTGCCGACCGTTGCCATCGAGACCGCGATTGCCTCGTTGGTCGGGCGATGTTTCAGTTCCTCGCGGAATCGGGCGACCATGAATAGCGAATAATCGATTCCCAGCCCGAGACCGAGCATCGTGACGATGTTGACCGCGAACACCGACTGGAAGGAATCAGTCGAGAGTCCGAAGATGATCGCGACCGCACCAACGATTGCCAGCAGCCCCACCAGTAGCGGAACACCGGCGGCAATCAACCCGCCAAACACCAGCAACTGCACGATGATCGTTAGAGGAATCGAGAAGATCTCGGCCCGGAGCAATCCTTCCTCGACGCCGGTGCCGATCGCTTCGCCGATCACCTCGCCGCCACCGGTACTGACGGTCAAGCCGTTCTGCTCGGCTCGCTCCTCGACTCCCGGAACCACATCCTCCGGCAGCACATCGGCTGCGGTATCGATTTGCGCAATGGCCAACGTACTAAAGCCGTTTTCGGAGACGAATCCGGGATTACCGGTGTTCCAGGTCGTCAGTACGGCGGCGAACTGCGGATCGTTGGCAAGCGGCAGCAGGGTTTGTTCAACCGCTGCCCGAACCGCCGGCTCGCTGATCGGTTGCTCGGCATCGAAGATGAAGACCAGCGAATCACCGCCGCGATCGAACTCGGTCGCCAGTGCTTCGTCAACCTGGAACGATTCCGCATCCTCGTCGACAAACCCGTCGGACGAGAGATTCGGTGCAATCGTGGCGAGGCCGGCAATCGAGACGATGAGACCCAGCAGTGAAACGAAGAGAACTCGTTTGCGATTCGAAAAGAGGAACGTTCCCCAGCGGTACAACATGGCAATGCTCTCCCTGACCACGGGAAGTCCTCCCGCAGCAGTTCCGGTGAATTGACGAAAAGAAGGTGGCGAAGAGTCGGTACCGAATGCACGTCACGACATTCGTGTCAGGCTTTGGTGAGCGCCCGTTTCACGAACTGGAGCATGAGTTCGAAGAGTTCATCGTTGTTCTCTGCCTGGATATGCGATGAGTTTTCCAGCGCGACGAATCCATGAACCGCCGACCAGCAGTGAACTGCCAGAACCTGCACGGGACCATCGATGATCTCGCCAGCGGCAAGGGCTTTCTCGATGGCGTGGACGAGAAGTCCGTACCCCGGTCGTGTCCCATCCATCTCGTGCGCTTTGGGAGACGGCTTGTTCTCGCTGAACTGAAGTCGAAACAGTTCGGGCTGGGAGTGGGCGTACGTCCTGTAGGCGCGGCCGAGTTCGAGAATTTCGTCGATGGCGGGAATGTGCGGGTCGAGACCGGACAGGGCATTGCGCATGCGACCATCGAGGCCATCGACGCCTTCGAAGTAGAGCGCAGCCAGAATGTCATCGATACCAGGGAAATATTCGTAGAGAGCCGCCGGCGAGTAGCCGAGTTCCCGTGCGATTGCGCGCATGGAAACCGCAGAAGGCCCCTTTTCCCTGAGCAATCGACCCGCTTCATCGAGGATCGTTTCCCGCA
>JBBJOX010000286.1:0-3969 GCA_037724245.1 Thermomicrobiales bacterium
CGAGCCAGACATGTTGCGCCCTGGGCCATGAAGACCTGATCACGATCGCCAGCTGGTGCCGGGAACCATTGCCAACCTCGATCGTGGATTGGCTGGCCGGCAACGTCAGGGGAACAGAGGAAGGCCCGCCGTTGGCAAGGGTTACGAGTTCGGTCAGATCTGCGGCCACGTCCGCGATCGAACGCCCATCGACCGGGAGCATGACATCGGACCGGGCATAGGCGGGGGCGCGATCAACTTTCATCGTCCGGATTTTCTGAAGCGTATCCACAGCGTCGAGCAGCGGGCGCTTGACTGCGTCACCGTATTTCGCGCTGGCCTCCGCCAATCGTGCCAGAACCACCTCGGCCGGAGCGTCGAGGGTCACGGTGAGGACTCCGGGCCGGCGAAGCATGTCGTCCTTCCATGTGTCCTCCGCGATCACAGCGCCGCCACCAGTCGCGATAACCACTCGCCGCTGATCCAGTGCCCGCGTCAGTTCGGACCGTTCGTGGGCGCGAAATCCGGGCTCCCCTTCACGCTCGAAGATTTCCGGAATCGACATTGCAGTCGAGGTCTGAATGTTGTCATCGGTGTCGATCGCGGTCCAGCCAAGAAGACTCGCCACCTCCCGGCCAACCGTGCTCTTGCCAGTGCCACTCAGACCAGCCAAAACCAGCGTGTCGATCATCGTGTTTCGCATCCTGCAGCCATGTTGGTTTGCCTCATTCGATTGTCGCGCATGTTCGTGGTTCGCCAGTTTGACCTGTGGTTTGTACAATGATGCAAAGGTTGTTCACTACTAGGTAGCCGTTTCGGGGACCTTAAAATCGTTCACTCAGTGCTGAAAGGCCTTTTATTTCAATGCAAAGAATCCTCGTAGCGGACGACGACGCGTCGATTCGTGAGGTCCTCCGTGATCTGCTCACTGACGAAGGCTTCGATGTTATTGAGGCAGAAACCGGACAGGGTGTGCTCGATGTTCTGCTCCGCCCAGGATCCAATACTCCAGATCTGGTAATGATGGACGTCCGTATGCCAGACAAAAACGGCATCGATGTGCTTCGGGAAGCACGTGGGTCGGGCACAGCTGCGTTGCCGGTGATTGTGATGACAGCGTATGCAACGTCGAATGTTGCGATCGAGGCGATGCAACTCGGCGCCTACGATTACATCACGAAGCCGTTCGATCTGGAAGACGTGTTGCTGACGGTCAACCGTTTTTTCGAACGACTGCAGCTGAACGATCAGGTCAAGAAACTGGCTACTCGGGTCGGTGACCGTGATCCAAACGAAATCCTGATCGGCAACAGCACGGCCATGCTGGAAGTCTACAAAACGATCGGGAAGGTGGCACACTCCGACGCCACGGTCCTGATTACCGGTGAGACCGGTACCGGCAAGGAGCTGATCGCAAGCATCCTTCACGGAACTTCCAGCTATTCGCGCGGAACCCTGGTCAAGGTCAATTGCGCTGCGCTTCCCGAGACACTCCTCGAGAGCGAACTTTTCGGGCACGAAAAAGGATCGTTCACTGGCGCCCTGGCGCAGCGAAAAGGTCGATTCGAACTTGCAAACAAGGGCACGATCTTTCTCGATGAAGTTGGGGAATTGACGGCGTCGACCCAGAAGAAACTCCTGCGCGTATTGCAGGAACGCGAATTCGAGCGGGTTGGCGGCACCGTCACGGTCAAGATCGATACCCGGGTCATCGCCGCGACCAATCGCGTGCTGCCGCACGAAATCGAGCAGGGTCGATTTCGCCAGGATCTTTTCTACAGACTGAATGTGATCGGGATTTATCTACCACCATTGCGGGAGCGCAAGGACGATATCCCGCTTCTGGTCGAGCACTTCGTCGACAAGCATCGCTACAGCCCCGGCGCGGCACCCTCGAGGGTCAGCCAGGTGGCGATGGATATGCTGATGGACTACGACTGGCCGGGAAACATTCGTGAACTCGAGAACCTGATCGAGCGGGCGACGGTGCTATCGCACGGTGGGGTGATCACCGACGAACATGTCAGTTTCCAGGGTCTGGACAATCGCCGACTGATCGATATCGGTGATCGCATCCGCCGCGGTGGAACGCTGACCGATCTCATGGCGGAGGTCGAACGGACCGCCCTGAACGAAGCGCTCGAACAGAACGGGGGCGACCGCGTGGCCGCCGCCTCCCTGCTCGGAATCGATGTCAAGGACTTCAACGATCGGGCTCTCAACCGCGACCTCTAGGTCACTCGTGTCTTGCGAACTAATCTGCCGGCTCGCAAGGCACGAGTGCAATCTACTGATCAAGCTTTGTCGTGAGTTCGCCTGAGGTAATCGGCTCAGTCGGATTCGTGCCACTTTGGGCTGCGGAATCTGCTTTTTTATCCTTCGTCAGGAATGGCAGTTTCAACGCTGTTTCCACTGCCTGCTTCGAGAAGGTCCGGAGCTGAGCCGCAGACGGCTTCTTGCCGAATCGATAATAGAAGTCTGTGCCGTGTCCAACACTGTACGTCCCGGCATAAGCGACGACGACTTTCGGAACCGTGCCCGCTGCGAACGGAATGAAGCTGGCGGCTTCACGCGCGATCGTTCTCCAGAGAAAACCAGCCCCAACAACCGGAACCAGCTCGCGAATGACTCCGAGCTGATTGTTCAGATCGCGATTGTGCACGGCGGCGATCTTGTAGCACATCATGATCTGGTTCTTCGTCAGTACGATGACGTCGGCACTGGCCGCGACAAACGATCCAAAAATCGGAACGATCGACGGCACATTCGAAATCAATGCGAACTTGCCGTTGACTCGCGACGTCTCATCGATGATCGCGCGCACTGCCGCCGGGCGGAACGATTCGAAATGCCTGCCCAGTGAGGGTGCGAGATGCGGTAACGCTGTGGACATCTGCAATCGCACCCGCTCATCCCGATCGGTGGCTCCCTGGGCACCTCTCAGTTCGAAGACGTTCGGTGCCCAGGATGATCCGACGAATTTCTTGACATCGTCGATCAGACCCGAATTGTGCGGATCGATTACGATCGCAGCGTCGTACCGATTCCGGTCGAACTCGAGTCGACGATCGGCTGCCCGATACTCGACACCCGCTTCGTTGTCGGACCCGAATACCCGCTCGGCGGCCGAATGGGCATCCGCCTCCTGTGGGCCGATGACCACAATTCGCGGCCGCGTTTCGGCCCGATCACGCACCTCATCGAAGTCAATTTCCTTGACCACACCGAAAAAGCTGCGAACGGCTCCAACCGCCCCAAGTGCACCTTTGCCTGCTGCTATGTTGCCTTTACCTGGCATGCCTGCTCGCTCTCATCTACTCATGCATCCGCGTTCGATCTGCGGCTTCGCTGCGAACCACTGTTGCAAGGATTCTGCCAGCAAAGCATAAGGGATCGAATCGCCCACCTAGAAGCAGGCGCACGGGACCGACATTTGACCCAGCGAATGGTTCCAAGCAACTCCGGCGTCGACCAGTTGGAAGCTTCACGCACGAGTAACGCTTCGCCGGTACCCGCACGTTTTCCCAACTTTGTCGCTCGCGCACGGATGACTTTCCGGAACTTCGATTGCACCCGGCGTTGACTATCCGAGGATGGGACCCATATACTTCGTCTCGCTGCAGGACCAACCTTGCCCAGGTGGCGGAATCGGCAGACGCGCTAGCTTGAGGGGCTAGTGCCCGCAAGGGCGTGGAGGTTCAAGTCCTCTCCTGGGCACCGGCACAGTGGTGTCAGCGGGCGATTAGCTCAGCTGGAAGAGCGCCACGTTTACACCGTGGATGTCAGAGGTTCGAGCCCTCTATCGCCCACCGGTCGAGCCGTCGCCCAGCGCGCGGCCCGGCGACCCGCCAAGGTAGCTCAGTTGGTAGAGCGCACGACTGAAAATCGTGTGGTCGGCAGTTCGAGTCTGCCCCTTGGCACCGCCTATCGTTCCGATAACGCCCCCGGCTATCCGACCGGGGGCGTCGCGTTGTCTTCCGCCTCGGCCGG
>JBBJOX010000287.1:0-599 GCA_037724245.1 Thermomicrobiales bacterium
CTGGTCACGGCACCAGTTACCTCTTGCCCTGAAACCCGACGCAATGCCCCTACCAGTGATGAGTCCGCGGTCACTCGATCTGCGGGGCCGAAGGTCCCGGCCACCTCGTGGCCGCTTTCGGCTACACGACGCAGGAGTTGGGGAAGGGTATTGACCGCAGACTCAGTCCAGGTCGTTGTCACCGAGATATCAAAATCCGCCAGCAGGTCGAGCAGTCGCTGCAAGCCAGTTGCGGCGGAATCAACGCCAGTGTCTGCCGGTGAGTCTACATCTGACGGCACTGGCCCCTCGACGGCTACCACGATCGCAACCGCACCGCGATGTCCGGCAGGCCAGACGCCCTGCATATCTGGAAATGTTCCATTGGTCATTGCGAAACGTGGATCTCCTGTTCCAGAATGAAACCTCGGCCTCGAATGCTTCCAGCTTAGTTGACGGCAGTGTCGAGAGCCTGCTTCACATCGGCAATGATGTCGGCCGCATCCTCGATGCCAACCGAAAGTCGGACCAGATTGTCCTTGATCCCGATGTCGGCCCGTTGTTCTGGCGAGAGCCCCCGATGCGACGCAATTGCCGGATAGAGAATCAGCGAATAGACA
>JBBJOX010000287.1:609-3954 GCA_037724245.1 Thermomicrobiales bacterium
CGCCGGTATGATCATCGTCAGCGCATCGAGAAAGCGGAAGACTGCATCGCGGTCCGCGGTTCCTATCTCGAAGGCGACCATCGCTCCCCGCGCATCGCCGGAGAACACACCTTCCGGTACAACCTGGGATATGCCGGGATAGAAAACCGTATCAATGCGGGACTCACTGTTCAACCAGTCGGCGACGATTTGGGCATTGGCGCAATGCTGACGCATGCGGAGTGGCAACGTCTTGATGCCACGATGAATCAGCCAACCTTCGAACGGACTCAGAATGGCACCGGTCAGTTTCAGCCGCTGCCGGATCGCGGCCGCATTCCCTTCGTTCGTGGCGATCGCACCCCCCGTACTGTCACCATGTCCACCTAGATATTTTGTCGTGGAATGCACGACATAATCAGCGCCGAGTATCGCTGGCCGGGAAACAGCAGGGGAGAGGAACGTATTGTCGATGATGAGTTTTGCCCCGGCTTCGGAGGCGATGGACTTCAATGCCGATACGTCGGCGACCCGGATCAGTGGGTTCGAGGCAGTCTCCGAAAGAATGGCCCGTGCATTCGTTTTGCGGACAAGCGAAGACACTGTATCGAGATCGAGAATATCCACGAAATGCGGTGTGATTCCTGAATCGGTCAGGACGTCCTTGAGCAGGGCGTAGGTCGCTCCGTAGACATCCTGCGATACGACGATCGATTCGCCGGGGGCGACCGCGTGGACTATCGCGGCGTAAATCGCCGCCATGCCTGACGCAAAGGCGATAGCGGTGTCGGTGCCCTCCAGGGTGGCAATGGCTGTTTCCAGCCCTGTCACCGTCGGATTGCCGAATCGGGAATACACATATCCCCGGCTGCTGTCGGCAAAGGCCGCATCGAGTTCTGCTGTCTCATCGTAGAAGTAGGCGCTGGCTATGTGGATCGGGGACGATGTCGGGTTGCCTTGGCCAATCGGCAGCCGCTCTCCCGCGTGAACCGAATGAGTGGACATACCACGATGAGATTCCGAAACCGGTTTCCTGGACATGAGTGCTCCATGAGTGACGCGCATCGCGCACTGCATCAGTACGCACAATCGGGTTGAGTCTAGAATTGTGCCAGCAGGTCGTCAATGTCGATGACGCAGAAGCTCACAGCAGGACGCAGCCAACGATGACAGAACCAGTAGAAGCACGTGTGCGGGAAGATCAGTTTCTCGGAGCACTCCTCGGAATGGCGATCGGCGATGCGCTTGGCGTTCCATTACGTGGCATGGCCCCGACGTCCATTTCGAGTACTCATGGGTCAATTAAGGGGTATCTGACTGCACCCGACCCGGAGTCTGGCTCGGATGCAGCCATCGGTCAGATTTCAGACAAGACGGAAATCGCGCTTTGCATAGTCGAATCGTTGACGACCAACGATGGGTTTCTTGACTTCGACAATATCGCCGCCAGAATGGCGTTCGTCGCTCGGAGTCCATCGCGTGCCAGCATGTCCGGCGTGACGCTCGATGGTATCGAGCGCAGTGCGGATCACGGAGATATAGGCAGCGGTTCGATCAGCGATCCTGCAGAGCTGGCGGCCGCAACCCGTGGAGTCCCTTTCGGTCTGCTGCATTCGATCGGGATCTTCGATGCTGCGAGTTTGCGGCAGGAAACTGATCTCGTGACCAGGCTGAGCCATCGCGGAGACGAGGCGGCGCTCCCAACCTGGTACGTTGCCCTTGCCGTCTGCGCGGCCGCCCGCCAACCAGATAGCATGGAGTCCTGGCTGGCTTCGCATTCAACCAATGAAGCATCGTCGATGCGCGAAGACATTGCAGGAATTACCCGGCACATTTCCCTAAGTACTGTCTTCGAACAAGGCGTTTTTGATGTCGTGTCCGAAGGTGGCGATACCGATTCACGGGCAGCCATTGCCGGGGCGATCGCCGGTGCACGCTTCGGCGCAAGTGGTATTCCCCAGGAACTGATCGACAATCTTGATGCCAGAATCTACCTAAGTCTGGCAGCACCCTGGTACTTCCGAACTGCCCTGCGTCGTCAGGGAACGGTCATCGATTTGAGAACTGTCTGAGTCAGGCAATCCGGGCTGCGTTCAGCTTGCGCTGCAACGGTATAATCTGCATAGCCTTGGGATGAGGTTCCTCTTTCCATTCACATCCACCAGGGCACGCAAGCGCCGATCTACCCGGATCGACGCATCACTGTGTTGACAGGAAAAATGGCAGAAAAGCGCGACTACTACGAAGTACTCGAAGTTACCCGTACCTCAACTGAGACGGACATCAAAAAGGCATATCGTTCCCTCGCGTTGAGATTCCATCCGGATCGAAATCGCGAAGCCGGTGCC
Organism: Thermomicrobiales bacterium; assembly: GCA_037724245.1. Lineage (GTDB taxonomy): Bacteria > Chloroflexota > Chloroflexia > Thermomicrobiales > UBA6265 > JBBJOX01. The sequence goes on from JBBJOX010000287.1 coordinate 2,937, forward strand.
GAGGATACGTTCAAGGAAATCAACGAAGCCTACGAAGTGCTGTCCAATGCGGAACGACGCGCTACCTACGATCGCTTTGGGCACGCTGCGGCCAACGGGGCCGGAGGCGGAGGTGATCCCTACGGGTTCGGTGGCTCACCGTTTGGCGACATTTTCGAAAGCTTCTTCGGTGGTAATCCGAATGCACAGTCATCCTCGTCGCGGCGCCGATCGACGCAAATCAGAGGCAACGATATCCAGATTGCAGTCGAACTGAGCTTCGAGGAAGCCGTATTCGGTGCTGAAAAGAGTGTCGAAGTCGATCGACTTGAAACCTGCTCGACTTGCAGCGGTACGCGGATGAAGGATGGCAAAACACCACCACCGTGCACGACCTGCAACGGCACAGGAGAAGTGCGTCGGGTACAGCAAACCATTCTTGGGCAATTCATGACCGCCGGTCCATGTGCCACCTGCCAGGGAGAAGGCGTCACCATTACCGAGCCTTGCGAAGCGTGTCGCGGTCGAGGGCGGACCCAGACTTACCGCACGATCTCGGTGACGATTCCGGCTGGTGTCGACGATAACGCCACGTTGCGACTTTCGGGACAGGGTGAAGATGGTCCCTCGCGTGGGCCAGCCGGAAACCTGTACGTCAAGATTCGGGTGCAACCGCACAAGTTCTTCGAGCGCCATGGCAAGGCGATTCACAGCCAGGTGGGAATCAATATCGCCCAGGCATCGCTTGGTGACGAAGTAGAGATCGACACGATCGACGGCGCGGTCGTTTTCCGAATTCCGGCCGGAACGCAGAGCGGCCAGCAATTCCGATTGCGAGGAAAGGGTGTGCCCGAACTTCGCGGTTCTGATCGGGGCGACCAGATCGTGACCATGCACGTCGTAGTGCCCAAGAAACTGAACGAGGAGCAGCGAGCACTCTTCGAGCAGCTTGCCCAGAGTCTCGGTAAAGAAGTAACCCAGCAACCAAACAACCGCGGCTTCTTCGACCGCGTCAAGGACGCGCTCGGAGTCTAGATTC
>JBBJOX010000288.1:0-1707 GCA_037724245.1 Thermomicrobiales bacterium
TTTGCTCTTCCTTGCCATCGATCACATCCAGCGCATGAAGAATGCCCGAAACCAGAATCCCGTCGACAGCAAGCGGATTTGGCACTGCAACGTCGTCCGTCCAGCCTTCTTCCGAGCCCTCGGCCGATTCATCGCGCTTGTAGACATCCGACGCACCGTTGCCGTTGTACCACTGGTTACGCGCCACGCTGATCGCGCCCATTGTGCCGTACACCTCGAACCACGGAGACTTCGTTGCCGCCGTCGCGTAGCTCGGGAACACATGCGCGTGCGTGCCATTTTCCATCTCGATGTTGATCGAGTAGAGATCATTCTGGGTCACGTCCAGCTCAGCCCCGAAATCGTGATCGACCAGAATCTTCCGCTTCGGATACATGATCCCGCCGTCCGCCTGCACCCGCTTCGCTGGTCCCAGCAACCCGGTGATACAGTGCAACAGGTAGACTCCGATATCGATTAGCGGACCTACTCCCGGGCGGTAAAAGACACGCGGATCGCCGATATAGCCACGCCAGGCCGCCGGGCCCAGACCCGCCGTCGTCGCCCGGATCGAAATCGGCTGACCGATTTCACCCTGTTCGATGAACTCCTTCATCCAGCGGAATCGGCCAGTCACCAACGTCGCCGGGGCACAGAAGAAGTTGAGACCACGATCCCTGGCAATTGCCTCGAGCTCGATCGCTTCCTGCACCGAGGCGGCAATGGGCTTCTCCGAATACACGCTATACCCGGCTTCGAGTGCGCGCGCGGTGATATCGCGATGCAGCGGTGCCGGTGTCAGATTGAACACCAGATCGATCTTGCCGCCCTCGGAATGCGCCAGAAAGTCGTCATACGATGTGTACGCAGTCGATCCCGGATATTGCGTGGCGACCGAGTTGACACGTTCTTCCAGCACATCGAACAAGGCCGCAATCTTCACCCGATCGGTGAACGAGGCCAGCCCAGGCAAATACTCCGCCTGCGCAACGTGTCCGCAGCCAATAACACCTACATTGATCACCCTGAAACCTCCGATGGCACTGAATGTCGACGCCTCACGAAAAACGTGTGCGAGGCAACAATACCGACATCTGCGCGTTGGGCAAGTCCCCTACGTTCCCGACTCACCCGGTTGCGGATACAAATGACATCGAACCCAGTGCCGCGCCCCGATCACCGAGACACCCGGCATCGTTTCCCGACACTGGCTCATCACCGCCGGACATCGAGGTGCAAACGGACACCCCGGCGGTGGATCGAGCAACGAAGGAATCTCGCCACGTGCCGAAACCGGTTCGATCCGCAACCCCGCTTTCGGATTCGGCACCGCCGATAGCAGCAGCTTCGTATAGGGATGGGCCGGTGCGTCGATCAGTTCGATACTGTCCGCACTCTCCACCATCCGCCCCGCGTACATCACATTCGTCTGATCGCCGACATAGCGCGCACTCGCAATATCATGCGTGATGTACAAGAACGAGATGCCGCGCTCTTCCTTCAGCCGCTCCATCAGGTTCAGTACACCAATACGGATCGATACATCAAGCATCGATACCGGTTCGTCCGCCAGCATCACCTTCGGATCAACCGCCAACGCCCGCGCAAATGCTACGCGCTGCCGCTGACCCCCGGAAAGCTGATAGGGATACTTCACCGCAACTTCACCCGGAGGTTGCAGCCCAACCGTCGAAAGCAATTCATCGACCCGGTCGTTGAGTTCGCCCT
>JBBJOX010000288.1:1717-3947 GCA_037724245.1 Thermomicrobiales bacterium
CACCTTCTTGTGAATCTTCAGCGGACGCTCCAGCAGGTACCGCACCGGATGCGCCGGGTTAAGCGATCCGAACGGATCCTGAAACACCATCTGCACATCTGCGCGATAGGCCAACGTCGCCTTGCGCGATGTGTCCTCGAAAATGTCCCGACCGTTGTAATGTACCGACCCTTCTGTTGGATCGATCAGCCGAGCCAGTACCCGCGCTGTCGTGCTCTTGCCGCTCCCCGATTCCCCAACCAGTGCCACCACCCGGCCCTTTGGGATCGAAAACGACACGTCGTCCAGCGCGTGAACATTGCCCTTGCTCAGCATCCCGCCCACCGGAAACCGCTTGCTCAGATGCTGGATATCCATCACTGGTTCGGCAGTGTCGTTGTCCGCAACAACATTACTGGTCTTCGACTCGGATACCATCAGACCCGACCTTCCGGTTGCGAATGCAGATGACAGGCTACCCAGTGTGCGGGTGAGATCTCGACAAACTGGGGCGTAAGTTGATCGCACGGCGCAAACCGATGCGAACACCGCGGGTGGAATCGGCAACCGGACGGTGGAGCCACCATGTTCGGTGGCGAACCTGGAATTCCGGTCAACCGCACTCGCTCGCCTGACAGCGCCGGAAAAGAACTCATCAACCCCTGCGTATAAGGATGTTGCGGTTCATCGAAGAGCGCCCGGGCAGGTGCCATCTCGACAATTTGCCCGGCGTACATGATCGCAATCCGGTCCGAAATCTCTACCAGCAACGAGAGGTCGTGCGTGATGAACAAAATCGAGAAGCCGAGCCGCTCCTTGAGATCGGCGATTTGCAGCATGATGTCCTTCTGCACCACCACGTCCAGCGCCGTCGTTGGCTCATCCATGATCATCAGCGGCGGATTCAGCGCCAGCGCAATCGCAATCACCGCCCGCTGCCGCATGCCACCGGAAAGCTGGTGCGGATAACTCGTGATCCGCCCTTCCTCGATCCCGACGATCTTGAACAGCTCACGCGCTCGCGCTCGCGCCTCTCGATCCTGCATCGGTTCGTGTGCCTGAATCGCATCGACGATCTGATCGCCAACCGTCATCACCGGGTTCAGCGAGTTCATCGCACTCTGGAATACCATCGACACATCGCGCCAGCGAAATGCCTCGAGTTCCGCATCGTTCATCTCCAGAATGTCCTGTCCGCCGAACAGCACCTTGCCCCCGGTGATGATTGCGGGAGCCTGCAGAATCCGCAGAATGGCTTGAGCCACCGTCGATTTGCCTGAACCCGATTCCCCGGCCAGGCCAACAACTTCACCCGGCCGAATCTGAAACGAGATTCCATCGACCGCCCGAACCGCCCCGCGCGAAGACGCGTATTCCACATGCAGATCCTGAATATCGATCAGCGGTGCCGTCGTTCCCAATCCAGGTCTGCCAACCGTCTGTGCAGATGCCCTAGCCATGATTCGCATCCGCCTTTCGTCGTACAACCGGCGTCGCCCGGGATCGTCCAAGTTTCTGACCGAAAATCTTCAGCGCCGCCTGCGTCTCTCGTTGCGATCGCAGTCTCGGATTCGTCACTTCGTCGATCGCATAGTTAATGAGAGAAAGGGAAAACGCGAGCAACGCGATCGAGAGGCCGGCCGGGACGAACGTCCACCACGCGCCGGTGATCAGACCAGCGTTATTGCTGGCCCAGTAAAGGCTGTTCCCCCAGCTGATGTTGCTCGGATTGCCCAGCCCGAGGAACTCTAGCCCGGCCTGCGCCCCGATTGCGTACGTCACGGCGCCGAACATACCGGCCACAGAAATCGAGAGCATGTTCGGCAGAATTTCCCGGAACATGATCCGCGATGTACTCTCGCCCGTCACCTGCGCCGCGCCAACGTAATCCTTTTGCCGCAACGAAAGCGTTTGCGACCGAAGCACACGCGCTCCCCAGGCCCAGCCAGTCAACGTCAACACTCCGAGGATCGTCAGGAAACCCGGCGGCAGAAACGCCGCCAGCACCACCAGCAGTGGCAAGGTCGGAATAATCAGAAACACATTCATCACGGTCGACAGCACCTCATCGACGCGTCCACCGAGATATCCGGCACCAATTCCGACAATGACACCGATTACCGTCACCGCGACTCCAACCAGCACCCCGGTTCCGAACGAGAGGCGAGTTCCCCAAACTGTCTGCGAAAACACATCCTTGCCCGAACCGTCAGTCCCGAACCAGTGCTCGGAAGAAGGCGCCTGATGTGGC
>JBBJOX010000289.1:0-3902 GCA_037724245.1 Thermomicrobiales bacterium
CTACGCATTCGCGGCCTGTCTCGCCGATCACTACGGCATCGCCACCCTGCAACGAGTGGTTGTGGAATCGTCCGGAGCCACCAACTGGCAGTCAGTTCTGACCTCCTCGACCGAACAGACCATCGAACAGGTCGCGACCGCCTGGGATCAGTTTCTGCCGCGATGGTTTTCGGGCGGGTGGCAATTCAACGCAGTCAACGGGTTTGATCTCTCGGTAGCTCAGGGGTTGTTCGAACGCGGTGCGTACAGTAGCGCAATCGCAGTTGCCGAAGACTCCCAGGCGTTGTTCACCGAGCTGGACGATCCAGTCCGGCTGGCCGAGGTTGAATCCTTCATCTCCCTGAACGCCATTGGAGTCCGGGCCGAACAACTGATGAAGGAGACGCAGGCCAGTCTTGAAGCTCATGATTATGTCAATGCTGACGCGAAGCTGAACCTTGCTGAAACACAGTTCGCTTACCTACCCGAAATGCACCGACCAGCCAGTCTGATCGAAACCTGGCGGACGACCATCGAGACAGGGTTGGTTGCAGATCGCGATACCGCCGAGGCGATAGCCATTTCCTCGGACTGGAGCAAAACCAGGGAAGCCAGGGATTTCGCGATTCGAGCGGGTAACGGATATGCCGCAGTTGGCGACGAAGTTCGCGCCGTCGAGCGTCAGCAACTGGTAGAGAATCTCAATCTTCGATTGCAACGCATTACCCTGGCGGCCATTGCCGCCGTGGTTCTGGTTGCTGTCTGGCTCCTGATGTGGCTCTGGGCGAGAGCACCGAATCGCTTCCTCTGGCAGGATCGTCGACATGTGATGATGCAACCGGATCGGGGTCGCTGACGATGGCTGTATCTCTCCCTCGCTCGCCTCAACTCATCGACAGTATTCGTGACCGACTGGCCGATGCCTTTCCGCAGCGTGCCACGTCGCGCCGGCTGCACGTCTGGAGAATGGTGACGCTTCCATTCTGGTTCGGGTCCGATGTACCGCCACCGATGTGGCCCCGAACCAATCGCGAACAGTTGGTCGATCGCTCGCAATCGGCTGCCGGATCATGGCTGATCGAATCGCTCGACACGATGACGTTTCGATTCTGGATTTCCTGGTGTTTGAGCTCTGTCCTTCGTGGCGCCGCACTCGGCGCGTTGGTCGCCGTGCTCTGGTCGCTGCTGGCAACGGCGGGCCTTGCGGGTACACCAAGTATTTTCCTGATTTCACTTTTCGTCGTTGGTGGAATGCTCCCGGGACTCGGGTTCGGCCTGATCAATCGTCCCTCCCCTGCCCGGGTTGCGATGATGATCGATCGAACCTTCGCCCTCGATGAACGCCTGATAACAGCGATCGATTCGGACAATCCACCGGACAACGATATCACGATCATGCAGCAGGCCGACGCAGCGAACTCACTACTTCCGGTATTGCGCGAGATTCGTCTGGTGCACCTGATGCCGGTTCGTGAGTGCGTGCTGGTGATGGTCGCCGTGACATCGGCGCTGGCGATCTGGATGTTCGCGTTCGATTCGCGCCAGGTCGACGCTTCGAGCGACTCCCGGCTGCCCGGCTACTATGCCGCGAGTGAACGACTGGCGGATCAGCAAGGTGCCCTGCCACGGCCACCAGTCCCCGAAGAGGAATCCTCCAACGGATCATCGGAGGCAGCCAGTGGTGAATTGTCATCCTCGAACGACGATGTGCAGGATTTGGGCGAACTTGGTGCTGCGCTGGATCAACACGATCTGACAAAACCGGCGGCGAATGCCATTGCCGGCGGTGATCTGAATGGAGCGTCATCTGCACTGGAAGCCTCTGCCGGAGAAATTGCCGGAGCCTCCCAGGCAGAACGCGATGCCCTGGCTGACGATCTCGATGAGGCAGCCGATGCCATGTCGGAGACAAACCCGGATCTGGCAGAACAAACCCGGAAAGCAGCCGATGCGATCCGGGAGGGAGGGTCCGGGGCCGAGGCCGCCGTCAACGATCTCGCCAAGGCGATCGAAGACATGGCACCTCCGGAAAATGAGGAAACGGAGTCCAGCGGCGGCGAATCCGGATCGAACTCTTCAGCACCGGTCGGAGAACAGGATCAGGGATCGAACAATGGCCAATCCTCGGAATCAGGAGCGTCATCCGGTGATTCCAATGAAGGTGGTGCTTCTGATCCTGGGTCCGGATCAGAAGCGGAACCGGGTTTAGGCGAGGCATCTTCGAGCGAAGGGGAAGGCGAGACTGGCGAGACGACCCCTGGCGACACGGGTGGCTCACCCGGTGATGCCGAAGCCGGCGGAGAAGGTGGCGCGTCGGAGACTGATCCCGGTTCCGGCGGTTCCTCAACGGGAACTACTGACGAGAGTGACGGCAACGGTGGAGAATCCGAATCGTCGGCGATTGGTGACGCGCAGGACGAAACGTCCGGTTCCCAGGGATCTGGAGCCGGATCCGGGCAAACTGACGCCAACGATGAACCAATCGAAGGTCAGAATCCGAATACGACAAATTCGGCACCAGGTGATCCGGCAGAGGAAAAGCCAGCCGAAGCGGAAACAGGCGATGCTCCGGTCGGTGAAACTGTCAGCGATGGCGAAGTGGGTTCTGGCGGCGGGTCAATTGACATCGGTGGCAGTTCAACCGATACCGTGCAGTCGGGAAACGATGTCGGATCATCGAGTCTCGGCTCGGGAAGTTCCGGTGCCGATGTCGCTGGCGGCAATGCCACCGGTGAACCATCCGGTCCGGCGGGTCCTGACAGCAACACCGTACCCGAAGATTACGAAGATATCGTAGGCGACTATTTCTCTGAGCCAGCACCCTGATGGTTATGCGATCACGTCGCCGCCGGGATTCCGCACAGAAGCAACTCCTGGATGCAGGTGCCTCCGATGCCGGACTCGCTGCAATACAGCCTTTTGACGAACGCACGATCCGGCAGTTGCAGCGATTAACGTTCGCCTCCGGTGACCCAACGTCCCACGGGCTATCCGGGGAGCATCGGTCGCGGCGGCGCGGACAGTCGCCGGAGTTTACCGATTACAAGTCCTACACCCACGGTGATGACTTTCGTCGGATCGACTGGAACTCTTATGCGAGGCTGGATCAGTTGTTCATCAGGGAAAGCGAAGTGCCGACCGAGCACGATGTACATCTCTTCATTGATGACAGTACGTCGATGAACTGGTCATCGGACCGAGCGATTCCGACGAAATTCCAGGCTGCGCAGCGTATCGTCAGCATGCTCGGCTATGTCGCGATCTGGCATTTCGATCGACTTTCCATTCAGCGACTTGCTGCCGACCCACGCGGCGAATTCGGACCAGTTCAGGGCCGCTCGAATACGCTCGGCATGTTCCGTTTCTGCAATCTCATGACGCCGAACGCCGGAGAACGCACGGTCAGTCAGGCCGAATCGATCGCGAGGTATCTGCAGCGCAGGAAACGGCCAGGTCGGCTGATTCTCGTGTCGGATTTTCACTGGGCTGAAATGGAGACGCTTCGGGAGTTGATGATTCGTGCTGCAACCCGTCGCTGGCAGACCACGCTCATCCTAGTGGAAGACCCGGACGAAGTCGATCCCTCGGGAATGTTTGCCGACTCTTCTCACCTCGAGCTGGAGGCGATTGCTGATCGGGACCGCATGCATGTTAGCGGCAGCCGCGTTTCAGTGGGGACGTATTTGGATGCCCGAACGACGTGGCGCGAACAGCTCGAGCAACTGGCGAATCTGCCAGGGGTGACATTTACCGCACTTCGAACGAATGATCCGAATCCGATGAAGCCAATGTCGAATCTGATCGATGTGGATGTGATTCGTCGATGAATGCCAGTTTGCTCGCCCCGGCCGGGCTTTTTGCCGCCGTCTCCCTCGGGATTATCCTGATCCTTCATATCCGCCGACAGACACCGCCTGCGCGTG
>JBBJOX010000290.1:0-3879 GCA_037724245.1 Thermomicrobiales bacterium
ATAAGTCGTGTCCTTCCAGGAGTTGATAACCGGGTTCGGTGGCAATTATCCTGATTGCATACTATCAAAAAGAAAGTATTGAGCAAGTGCTCTCGTGAACCTGTCTATGTAAGAGCACGCTGTGCCCCATGCGAAGATATTGCCACGATCGATCCGGTTCAGCTCGCCGGACTGGAATAACGCGCATGCAAACTCGCCTGCATGCTTAAGGATCACGTTATGCCGCAACACCTGCTGACCAACGTCAATTCGTGCGAGCACGGTTTTGTCAATATTGCGATTGACGCGGGCAAGATCACGGCGATCACTCCCGCTTCGTCGGGCCCAAAAATATCTGAAACAGTGCTGGATGGAGCGGGTCGACTGGTATTCCCGGGTCTGATCGATGCGCATACGCACATGGAGAAGACGCTGGTTGGGTTGGGTTGGCATCGGAACGAGGTTGGCCCATCGCTGCTCGACATGATCGGGAATGAGCGATGGGTTCGGCGCGAAGAGCGTATCGATTTTCATCAGCAGTCTTCGAGGCACGCCCGGATGGCGGTGGAGGTCGGGACCACGCATATCCGCTCCCATGTCGATATCGATACGGAAATTGGTATTCGTGCCTTCGAGGGAATGCTTCAGACCCGGGAGGATTTCCGGGAGGCGCTGGATATCCAGATCGTTGGATTTCCGCAGAGTGGGATGCTGATTCGGCCAGGAACTGTCGAGCTGCTCGAGGAGGCGTTGCGACAGGGAGCCGATGTGATGGGTGGTCTCGATCCCTGTTCGATGGATCGTGACCCGAAAGGGCACCTCGACACGGTCTTCGCGCTGGCGGCGAAGTATGGAGTGCCGATCGACATTCATGTCCACGAAGCGGGGGAGATGGGGGCGTTCTCGATCGAGATGATTGCGGAGCGGACCCGTGCGCTGGGCTATCAGGGTCGTGTCGTGATCAGTCATGCCTTTGCACTTGGTGGTATCGATGAGGATCGGCAGCGGGGACTTGTTGAACTCCTGCTGGAGAACGATATTGCGATCATGAGTCACGGGCCGGGTGGCCACCGGCTGATTCCGAACATCAGGAAACTGCTTGCTGCCGGTGTGCGGATGTGTTTCGGAAACGATGGTGTGCAGGATGCCTGGAATCCGCTGCAACGAGCAGACATGCTTAAACGGGCCTACATCATGGCCTATCGCAACAATCTGCGTCGTGATGATGACATCTAGGATGTGATCGATATCGTAACCAACGGCAACGCTCAGGTAATGGGTCTGGAGCATTACGGACTTCGTGTGGGCGCGGATGCAGATCTGGTCGTCGTCGAAGGTGAGACTCATGTCGAGGCCATTGTGGCGCGTCGACAGAGAGCACTGGTGATGAAAGCGGGTCGGATCACGGCCCGGGACGGTATTTGCATTTTGCCCGCGTAAGCCCGGACCCAGACCCCTGAAACGGGAAACTTGCCTAATTGCGCACCAGGGTAGGCGCGGAGCTTGCTTCTGCGTAGGTATGCGGCCGGATAGTCCAGGTCACAGACAATGAATCGCATCCGCTGAATCGCAAGCGATTTTCTTTTTGCTGATGACCCTGCGGTGTAGCGAATGAACCGTAAGATCACAGACACGGTGATGCCTCTACCAATGAATAAATTGTGAGATCGACGGCCCGATCATCGTCCAGATACGAGCGATGCTCGTATCCACCAGCTGGAATCCGAACCACGCCAGAATCGCTGCGCAACCAGTATCGATCCAGCCAAGGGTGCGAGCGCTGACGAAGGCCCGGCCGCAGCATCCGACTCCGACCAGAAAGCCATCCCAGATAATGGTGCCAAGGACGAAGCTGCCGATCAGAAACAGACCTTGTGAGGGGCTGGTCAGGCGCGTCGAATCGAGGGTCCCGGCGCCAATCCCGGTCCAGAAGGCAATGCTGGCGGGATTCGCCAACCCGAAGGTGATGCCAATTCTGACCGCACTTCCAATCACCTGCACGGGAGGCGCATCGGATATCCGGAATTGGGACGTCAGTGACGTTTTCGCGAGCTTGAGCAGGAATGTGCCACCGATAATACCCAGAGCGAATCCGACGAGGTCGTTGTCGAGGAGCACCATGGCACCGGCGAACGCGATCGACGCCCAGAGCAAATCACCGAGGATCGCTCCAATATGGACGAGGAAGCCGCTCCGAAAACCACTGCCGAGGGTTCGGCGTAGCGATTCGGTGTTCACAGGGCCAGGAACTGCTGCGTAGGCAAGACCAATCATCACGCCGGTGGCCGCAACGGCCGCCAGCCATCCATCACGGAACTCCGTGTTTTCAGAACACAAAAAGTGTCTCAAGATGATTCCCTGTCCCTGCATTCTAACGAGTGATCGACTTGCCGTCTACCCCCATTCCGTGGACGATACGATTCTTCACGGACTTCACATGATGAGACCAGAGGTGGAATGTGGAATCGACAGGAACAACGGGTCGCAATCGTGTTCGAATTGGCATCTTTGGCATCGGGCTCGCGGCGTATTGGCCACAATTCCTTGGTCTGCGTGAGGGTATCGAGCTGGAAACCGCCCGGATCCGCGATCGGATCGCGGCGTGGGGCGATATCGTCGACGGCGGGATTGTCGATTCTGCCAGTTCAGGTGTCGATCTTGGGGAGAGATTCGCTTCGGAGCGGGTAGATCTGGTCATGTGCTTTGTCGGTACCTACTCGACGAGTACGCAGGTTCTGCCAGTGGCGCAACGATCCGGCGTTCCGATCGTCCTGCTTAATCTGCAGCCGATTCCGGCGATGGATTACGCGACAGCGGACACAACGATGGCCCTGCAGAATGCTGGAGTGTGTGCAGTTCCGGAACTGGCCGGAGTCTTTGCGCGAGCCGGGATTTCTTACGGGATCGTGACCGGTCATTTGCGGGATGAGTCGATCTGGGAGAACGTGCGCGGCTGGTGTCTGGCGGCCCGGGCCGCGAAATTGGTTCGGCAGGGGAGGTTCGGGATGCTGGGGCACACCTATCCCGGAATGCTGGACATGTCGACCGATGTCGAGCAGGTGGCCGGTGCGTTCGGGGCGCATGTCGAGATTCTGGAGATCGATGATCTGAAAGATCGGGTCGATGCCGCGACGGATCCGGAGATTTCGGCGATGGACGAGGTGTTCGGTGAGCGTTTCGCGATCGCAAGCGACATATCCCCTGAGGTACGGAAGTGGGGAGTTCAGGTAGCGGTTGCACTCGATCGGTTGGCGAAGGATTTCGCACTCGATGGTTTGGCCTACTACTATCGAGGAACCGCCGGCGACCTGATCGAGCAGATCGCATCGAGCATGATTGTCGGCAACACGTTGCTGACCGAACGCGGCGTTCCTGCGGCTGGTGAAGGCGATCTGAAGACGGCAATCGCGATGAAGATCGTGCACGAGTTGGAAGCTGGCGGATCGTTCTGTGAGTTCTGCGCCATGGACTTCAACGAGAAGTTTTTCGTGATGGGTCATGACGGACCTTGCCATCCCTTTGTGGCTGAGGGCAAGGTGACGCTCAAGGAACTCAGCATTTTCCACGGGAAGAAGGGTGGTGGACTCTCCGTCGAGATGCGGGCGAAGAGCGGACCGATCACGATCATGGGGCTGACCCAGACGCGGGACGGACGTTTCCGGATGCTGATTGCCGAGGGCGAGAGTTTACCCGGGCCGATACTGAATATCGGCAACTCGAACCATCGACTCAGGTTCTGCGATGATCTGGCCGGATTCCTGGAAACGTGGTGCGCCCAGGGCCCAACGCACCATGTCGCGCTTGGCCTCGGCCACATCGCCCGGGATTTGAAGCGGGTAGCGATGTTGTTGGGGATCGAGGCGGTTCAGGTCTGAATCGACAGCGATCTTTACGTGCCGG
>JBBJOX010000291.1:0-3876 GCA_037724245.1 Thermomicrobiales bacterium
GACGGATTATCTGCCTTCTGGGATTGATCTCGTCTATTTCTGGCGACTCTCTTCCGGGACACAGGTGATCGGTGAGTCCGAGCCGGATCTCGTGAGCTGGCACGATTCGCGATTTGAATGGTCGACCTATGCGACAGCGCAGATTCAACTGCACACGTATCACCTGTCGGAGGCATTCGCGGCATCCGTGGCGAGTACGGCTCAACAAACAGTGACCTTGCTCGAGGCCCGTTTCGCGATGCAACCTGGCTTGCCAATATCGATCTGGATCTACCAAAACGCGACAGACTTTGCCGCCGCCAAGCAACTGAACTCACGGGAGGCTGTCGCGGGAGCGTCCTATCCGGGATATTATGTCATTCACCTGGTTCTGCGAGAAGGTGACGATCGCGAGGTTGGTCGCACCGTCACGCATGAGGTGAGTCACCAGTGCCTATTTCAGGCAATCGAGAATCCATACTCCCTGGCGCCGCTCTGGTTCGACGAGGGCATGGCGACGCACTCACAAACGGCCGGGATGGATAGCTACCTGCCTCTGGCGATCACGTCGGCCAACGCGGGATCCCTGTACAAACTCGATTCACTTTCGGCAGGATTCCCATTTCTGCCATCAGAAGCCGCGATCGCCTACGCAACCAGCTGGAGCGCGATTGCATTCATCATCGACCGTTGGGGCGACGATGGAATCTCTCGTTTGATTGCAGAATTCGCCCGGGGGATGCCTCCGAAGGAGGCCATCCAGACCGCCCTCGGGATTTCAGCGGAGGATCTGGATCTGGCCCTCGGTACCTGGCTGCGCGATCGTGCCTGAACGCAGCCGAATCAATCTGCGTCGTACACTTCGAGCCATTCGAGTGGGGTGTGTCGCTGTCCAACATCGCGAACTCTGGAGATTTCATCGTGTACTGGACCAAGAAGCATGTCTTTGTTTGCACCGCGTCGCACTGCATGGCCAAAGGGGCGAACGACGTCGTTGGACGATTGCGACTGGATATCGTCCGCAAGAAACTCGACACAGAAATTTTGATCAACAACTGCAGCACGATCGATCTCTGTGATATCGGTCCAAATATCGTGGTCTATCCGGACAACATCATTTACAAGGGCGTCACGGTCAAGGACTTGCCCGATATCGTCGAACATCTCAAGGGTGGTCCGGTAGTCGAGCGGCTGCTCGTTTCTGCGACAACGCCAGATGAGGTGGCGCGCAAGTCGTACTATCTCGAATTGCTCAACCTCGAGCAGCCGCTGTCGAAAGACGCGATCGACACAGCCGCCGAACGACATTCCTTCGATCAGGGATGGGTCGCCGAGCAAATGCGACGCGGATTCGTCGCCCGGAAAGTCGATCAGGAATCAGGCGCCGAGAGCTATCAGGTAACGAAAAAAGCGCGCGGACGATACAGTATTTGAGCCGTGATTTATAATGCATTGTTAATCACGTCTGAACACCAATGATGGGACGGATTCTTGACGACGCCGGGTACTGACAACGATCTCGACATACCCGCAGACCGAGAGCAGCCGATTGCGGAACAGGTGGAGCGTCAGCGTTTCTTCAAATTCTGGAGATTTGCGCTGACCCGCAGTTTCGGTATCAGGATTGCGCTTGCTATCGGAATCGTGGTCGCCTCGCTCTTCATGAACCGCTCCTTTCTCGGCTGGGGACTGTTCGCCGTACTGGCGGTGCTCGTTGTTCCTGTCGGTCGCTCCCGTGGACTCGTGGCTGCGTTCGTACCGTATGGCCTGGTCTGGTTCGTCTTCACGTTCCTGCGATCTTTGGCCGATGAAACTGTTCTCGCTAAAACGGTGAACACAAAAGTTGCGTCACTCGAACGCTGGATCTTCAACGGTGAACTGCCGACCATCACGTTGCAGGCAGATTTTTACAATCCCGACAGCCTGAAAGTCTGGGATTATTACTTCACCTTCATCCACTGGTCCTATTTTCTGGTGCCTCATACCGTTGCGCTGTATCTCTGGTGGAAGCATCCATCCCGCTTTCGGCATTACCTGACCGGGATGACCTTGTTGCTGACGCTGGGGCTCGTTCTCTACTTCCTCGTTCCAACGAATCCGCCGTGGATGGCTCCGGAATCAGTGAACTCACCAGTAGCGTCACCGGCTCTGCGAATCATGGAACCCATTGCGAACTCGGTTGGCGGTGGGCTGTATCAGGCCAGCTACAAGATCGTCGGCGAATCGAATCCCATTGCAGCGATGCCGTCCATCCACTTCGCGATCACGTTCCTGCTGGTTTGGGCAGCCAAGGATTCTGGCCGGGGGTGGTCCCTGGCGGCATGGCTGTACTCGCTTTCGATGGGAGCCGCCCTGGTCTATCTCGGCGAGCACTATGTCGTCGATGTCATTGCAGGTGGAGTCGTGACATCCTGTGGCTGGATCGCCGCCCGCGCCTGGCTGAGTCGTGGTGTACCCTACGTCGCCAGACTGTCGAAACGCTCGAACCGAAGCACTGTCGGCCAGACGATCGAAGCGACCTGAGAGTCCGTTTTTCAGATGTCGACCGGCGTAGTGAAATCGGTGTACCCAAACAAGGTTCCTGCCAAGACTGGCGCGTGGGAAAGTGGTCCCTCGTCAAGCTCGGGGTGACACCTGAAAGTGTCGTCATCCCGGGTGGTCTGTACAGCACGGATTGCCCGATCGTAGCAATCGACTTCGCCGGGGGATTCTTCGCTGGCGCTCAGAATGACGTCACCGTTCGTCGACACGCGAATCAACATCTGCGGGACGAGCGAGGTCGGACGGATCACTGAGTTATCTGAGCGAGCAGCTGGGTGTACCGATGCCGGAAGAACAAGCCAGAGTACACTCAAAGAAACACTGAGGATGGCTCAAGGCATCGTCGCCGTGTCCCGAATCCAGGCAGCGAAGACAGGATTCATCTGGTCGGTGAAGGAGTCCATCGCTGGAACATCGAGCTGGCTGCGGTATCGCAATGCAGCGCGGACATCTTCGGCGACAAAGCGCGAGTTTTCTGTATTCTGATCGAACCAGCAACTAATCACTCGCGACCAACAGGCACTGAAGCGGTGAATGATCCCCTGCAGCTGTTCCGGGCCAACGTGTTGCAGGCTCGGCAGGGGCCATGGTGCCAAACGCTCCGGCGGCCAAAGCTCAGGATCGAAGCCGGGAAACTCACCAACCCCGATAGGTTCCAGAAACTCTCGCGTAAGTGCCACGATGCGGGGCGGAGCGAACAGCGATGCGGCTGAACCATCGACCGCGATCAACCCCATCGGAACCGAGAGCGCGTTGGCGTAGCCAGCGGCAGGGACAGGGAATCGCGCTATCGTTCCCGGGTGGTGCGGCGGGTTATCCCTGGAGAAGGCGACAGCCGCTTCCATCACCGAATCAAGCCAGCGTGTGGACGGGTTGTCGTCGCGTTCCGGCGATCCATCGAAACTGTCATCGTCCTCGAATACCGACCCGAATCGCAACGTGATCGATTCGCCGGTGTGAAGACGAACGGTGGCAACTTCGATGGCTTCACCATCTTGTCCGGAACTCCACTGTTGCGAATCGACGGTCCATAGCCCGGGTGACCCGAACGAGGCGGTCAGATAGGCATACTGTTCCTCAGCAGAGTCGACCCGAATGACCGACGTCGCTTCCAGTGGGCTCATGTCGTCGTGCCTTTTGAAACTGCTGGCAGCGATTCCTGGGCAGTTCGATTCTCTTTCGCCAGCCTGACGAGAAAGGTCAGTTGCATTCGAAGTTTGTCGACGTCGGGAATATCCCGCCGATTAACCATGGGCACGATAAACCGCAGAAAACCGGACTCGGGGTTGTACTCAAGACGGAATCGCTCGTGCAACGGGTTTGCCACCCCGGTTACTTCGGATGCGTCCAGCGATG
>JBBJOX010000292.1:0-3866 GCA_037724245.1 Thermomicrobiales bacterium
TCACCGACGGTGGTTGCCAGGAGGAGATCGCCCTTGAGCCGGATTCCTGCGGTGTCGAGGGCATCCAGTGCGGCAATGAATGAGGCGACTCCACCCTTCATGTCGGCTGCGCCGCGTCCATAGACCAGACCATCCCTGATCTCACCGGCTGGATTGGTCGTCCACAGGGATGGATCCTCGATTGGCACCGTATCGATGTGGCCTTGCATCATCAGCGTTGGTCCGCCACCGGCTCCGGCACGCCTGGCGACGATATTCGGGCGATTCTCCCAGACTTTCTGATCACCAACGTGCATCAGGTAGGGCGCAACTTCCTCCCGCGTGGCTACCCAGATATCCAGCGACAGTCGCCGCGACTCCAGTTCTCTCGCCAGAACTCCCTGGACCTCGGATTCGTTCCCGGTCACGCTTTCGGCTGCGACAAGATCGAGCAGGAGCTGGCTGGTTCGGTCCCGATTGTTCAGGACGGCGGTTTTGATCCGCGCATGCAGATCGGTTTGGAATGTCGACATACCTATGCTCCCTGATCGGACGCCGCCTTGTGATCGTAGGCGGCCAGATTCACAACGGCGGCAGGACGCCGACCGCTCACAATTTCAACGATATTGCGTGCCGCCAGCGACGACATGGCATTTCTGGTTTGCACGGTGGCCGAGGCGATGTGTGGAACGATAACGGCATTTGGCATGGAAACGAGAGGATGATCGGCGGGCAAAGGTTCAGGATCAGTGACGTCGAGACCGGCGGCGAAGATTTCCCCATCATTCAATGCTGTCACGAGAGCATCGGTATCGACCACGGGTCCTCGTGCCGCATTGATCAGAACGGCAGTCTTCTTCATCAACCCAAACTCACGGGTACTGATCAGATGGTGCGTTTCCGGAGTCAGTGCAACGTGTAGTGAGACAAAATCGGATTCCTTGAGCAGATCGATGAAATCGACGAACGTGACGTCGAATCGAGCCGCCAGTTTCGGATCCTGCCGGCGATTGTTGACAAGGACGCGCATACCAAAGCCACTGGCCATCTTCGCCATTCCCTGCCCGATCCGGCCAAAGCCGACGATGCCAAGGGTGGCGCCGAGAATCTGCTGACCGAGCAGGAGTTTGGGACCCCATGTCACCCAGTTGCCGTCGCGAACGTAATCGACTGCTTCTGGAATGCGGCGAGCCGTTGCCACCATCAAAGCGAACGCAAATTCGGCCGTGGCTTTGGTCAGAACGCCCGGGGTGTTGGTAACGATGACGCCCCGACTGGTGCAGGCATCGACATCGATATTGTCGTATCCCACTGCGAGATTACTGACGAAGCGAACACTCGGATGGCGATCGAGCAGGTCACCATCGATGCGCTCGGAGAGCAGGGCCAGCATACCGTCGACGCCTTCAAGCAAGGTATCGAGTTCATCTGGATTCGGTGGCGTGTCCTTGTCCCAGATCCGAATGTCGACGTGCTCGCGAAGCAAATCCAGTCCGGTTTCCGGAACTGCCCTGGTCACTGCTACCAGTAGGCGCGACGTCATTGCGAGCTCCTTTGCGCTGCGATGCGAACGAGCGACCTGAACCGCTCGAAGGATGCTCTTGTACCGTCAAACCCGGGTTGGGGCAAGAGAAACGGGACGATCGTTGTCGATCGTCCCGTGTTCGTGATTGCTGGTATGCGTGTTTTATCTGGTTCCCGAGTGGCGCTCCACGAACTTGCGGGCACTGGTGTCTTCCGAGAAGTTTGGCTTCTCGCCGTCGCCGGGAGGCACGGACACCGACTTGACCCGGAGATTGACGACTTCCACCGCAACACTGAAGGCCATGGCCGTGTAGATATACCCCTTCGAAATGTGCTGACCAAATCCCTCGGCGACAAGCGAGAGTCCGATCATCAGGAGGAAGGCGAGTCCAAGCACCTTAACTGTTGGATGTCGCTCGACGAACTCAGAAATCGACTTGGCGGCAAACAGCATGACGCCGACTGCGATGATGACAGCAGCGATCATCACACCAAGCTCATCGGCCATTCCCACGGCCGTGATCACGGAATCGAGGGAGAAGACCAGATCGAGCACCATGATCTGGGCGATTGTGGCTGCAAACGATGTTGCCACCACATTCGTCGCAGCGTGGGACGTTCCCTCGATTTTCTCATGGAGCTCGGTCGTCGCCTTATACAAAAGGAAGAGACCACCGATCAACAAAATCAGATCGCGACCGGAGAATCCGTGACCGGCAATCTCGAAGAGATCACTGGTCAACCCAACCAGAAAGCTGATCGAGAGCAGCAGGAGAACCCGCATCACGAGCGCGCCACCAAGGCCGACGACCCGGGCCCGATCGCGCTGCTCTGGTGGAAGTTTGTTTGCCAGAATCGAAATAAAGATCACGTTATCGACACCGAGCACAATCTCAAGTGCAGTCAGTGTCAGCAAAGCGCTCCAAATAGACGGGTCAGATATCCACTCCAAGTTCGGGGTCCTTTGCTCTGGGCAGGTAGTGCAGGGCGCGGCCGATACGATTCGATCGCATGTGTCCCTGCTGTTGTACGCGATTCGATCCAGGAATGTCTATGTCGCAGGCACAGTCAGGCTGCTTGTGAGGTGATTCACAGACGGGTATCATTGTCGGTACAAGTTCATGTGAAGGGGAGTATTCCTTCGCGGCGTTGTCATCAATACGGCTGGATGTTTCCGCCTGGCAATGTCGGTCGAATCCGATGCAATGGATCGATGGAAGAGACCTTCAGTGGCTATTCAGAGCCTGCTGGAGGTTTTTTCATGTCTGTTGATTTATGGGTGTGGGGCGTTACGATCGCCGTCATCATCGGATTGCTCATCTTCGATTTCTTTGCCCACGTCCGGGTTCCGCACGAACCATCGATGCGCGAGGCGGCCTGGTGGTCGGCGTTCTACATTTCGATTGCGTTGGTCTTCGGCGGAGTTGTCTGGGCGTTCTGGGGTGCGACATTTGGCGGCGAGTATTTCGTCGGATTCGTCACCGAGAAAAGTCTTTCGATCGATAATCTCTTCGTTTTCCTGATCATCATGAGTTCGTTCAAGGTGCCACGCGCCTATCAGCAGAAGGTGCTGATGGTCGGGATCATCGCGGCACTGGTGCTACGAGGAATCTTCATCGCCATTGGCGCAACGGCGATCGAACAGTACAGCTGGATTTTCTACATCTTTGGCGCATTCCTGATTTACACCGCCTACAAACTGGCGGTGGACAGTAGTCATACCTCTGCCGAAGATGAGCATTACGAGAATGCGATGATTCGCTTCGTTCAGCGTGTCGTCCCGACAACGGACGCCTATCACAGTGATCGTCTGACCGTGAAGATCGAAGGCAAGCGGGTGATCACACCAATGCTGATCGTGATGCTGGCGATCGGTAGTGCCGATCTGCTCTTTGCCTTCGATTCGATTCCGGCAATCTTCGGGCTAACCCAGGAACCGTATATCGTGTTCACGGCCAACGCGTTTGCGCTGCTGGGCCTGCGCCAACTTTTCTTCGTTATCGGCGGGTTGCTCGATCGCCTGGTCTATCTCTCGATCGGGTTGGCGTTCATTCTTGCGTTCATTGGCCTCAAGCTCTTCTTCCATGCGCTGCACGTGAACGAGCTGCCGTTCATCAACGGTGGCGAGAATGTCGATTGGGCACCTGAAATCAATCCGTGGCTCTCGCTGTCGATCATTGTTGGCGCAGTCATCGTTGCGACCGTCGCTAGCCTGGCCAAAACGCGATCGGACGAGCGCAACAGCGACCAGATCTAGGCAACTGAAGTCTTTCGCGCGATCGCCTTTCGGACCGGTTCTTCCGGACTGGAGGGCGATCGCTTTGTAGTGACCTGCAGCATTTGGCCTGGCTTGCGTGTGACGC
>JBBJOX010000293.1:0-3864 GCA_037724245.1 Thermomicrobiales bacterium
AGCGCAGTTTCGACGGCGACGACCGTGCCCTGCGAGTCCGCTCCGGACGCTGCGTTCTCGGTGGCGACAGCTGCGAGTTCTGCCTGTTCCGTTGACTGGGCATCGATCGAGATCGCCAGCTCGGTCGCTTCCGCTTCTGATGTGGCCTGGGCGATGGCTGCCTGATTGCTCTCCGATTCGTTGTCTGCCTGCTCAGTGGAAATGGCGTCGATCGTTCCCTGGGCATTGAGCGCGGATTCTGTTGCTTCGGCTGCGGACGTCGCTCGTTCGTCGTCGCTCATCGCGGCTGCCGTTTCGGCGGCGAAGGCTTCCTCGGTCGCCAGGGCCTCGATCTCTTCCTGCTCATTGGCGGAGGCATCGGCTGTTTGTTGCGCGCTCAGGTCGGACAGGGCGAGATCGTCCTCGAGCGCAGCGATTGTTCCTTCGCTGTTTGATTCCTGTTCCGCGAATTCTACCGTCGCCGTCGCCCGGTAATCTGGTTCTGCCGTCGGCGTGGGTGTGGATGGCTCGCTGCCAACGGTGTTGGCGACGAGAAAGAGCATAGCGAGGCCGAGCAGGAGATCGGCGAAAAGCCAACCGCCAAGAACGACCATGTCGCGCCGGGTACGCCGGCGTCGTTTGAAGGATTCCATAGAGTTCTCCGGCGTCGTGCGCCTGCTTCAGCGCAACGTTGGTGGTGCGAGATCAGTTACGACCGCCCGGATCGAGAGAGTTCGCCACGAATGGCATTGGTCAAGGCATGTTGCAGATTTTCAACCGATGGCGTTTGTTGCGTCATTCGATTTAGGGTAGTTGCCAGACCGTCGAGTCGCTGTACGAGATGCTGAAAGTCCTGATTCACCTCGCGCTGGCGCTGCGCCGTTGTCAATCCAACCGCTCCCATGTCCTTGGCAACCTGGGAAATGTCACGGGCGATATCGGCCTGTTGCGACAGCAGTGAATTGAGTGTGTTCGCCTGTTGGCCGGACTGCAATCCGACGCGATCGAATTCTTCCTTGATCTTCATCAGAGATGCGCCGACATCGTTCAGGGTTCGCGCCGTCAGTTGTGATCCTGATGTCGTGGCGCGCAAGGCGTCGGAGAGTTGACCGCGAGTGTCCATCTCGCCCGACAGCGACTGTTCGACCTTGCGCTGCGAGTCGGCTATTTGCTGGGCCAGTTCGCTGATACCGCGCACCGCATCGGTCGCGGTCCGACCGGCCTGAGCAGCAGCTTCGGCTCCACTGATTGCCCGGTCGGCCGTTTCAGCAAGGTTGACCACGGCGCTGGAAAGCTGCTTGGTCACCGCCTGATCGCTTTGAATGGCCGACGATGTCAGCCTTTCGAGTGTGGAAACTGCGGTCAACAGACTTCGCTGCTGATCGCTGGAAACACTGACTTCGCTGGTCAGATCCTGCAGTGCTGTTTCAAGACCGTTGGATACCTGGCGCAGATCGACGAGGAGATGATGCATCTCCTCCGCGCCAGAGCGCATGCCGCTGGCGAAGAGACCGATATCGCGGAACTCCTGCTCGCGCTGCGTGGCAATCACATCAAGACGATCATGTTCGATCTGGAGCTGAGTCAGGAGTTCCTGACTACTTCGCTCGAACCGGTCGGCAAGTCGTTCCACGCTGTCGGTCAGGAGCATCGGACGGGAGGCCCGATCGCCGGCCAGCAAGACAGTTGCTTCAGCCAGCGCGTTGTCGATTTCAGCCTGGAAATCTGCGGTCGTGTCGCTGATGACGTCTTCCTGTTTCTCACGACGACCGTGAGCGTAAAACGTCAACGCGATAATCACGCCGATGACGACGGCGTCGAGTATTGCGACCGTTGAAAATGTTGGGCTGAAGATACTCGCCTCGCCACCGAAGCCACGCTGCCAGAGCAGAAGGAACGGGGTACCTTGTTCCGCCGGATTCTCGGTCAGGAACCGGTTGTAGGCGCGCGCTGCCTCAGCCAGTGCGGCCCACGTCAGCAAAATCGGCAAGAGTACGAGAACGTTACGAACCTTGTCCGCGGTTTCGATCAGAGCCGGGGCATAGCCACCTTCCCGACGCACGGCGTAGGCGTGAGAGAGCCGATCTGTATGGAAGGCGCGACGAAGGTCGACATCTGCCCATCGTTCCCGCCCACGTTCGGTGGCCAGCGATGTCGCGAGATCGTGAAGTCGCCGCGCCGATCGAGCATCGACCTCATTCAGTGACGCGGCCAACGCCTGAAGTTCCTGCGTAATTTCCTGACCATCGGCATTGGTGCGTGGGCCACGCCGACGTTGTGATGAACTGAACTCTCCGATCTCGATACCTTGAGGTTCGGGAGCAGTCCGATTGATTGCTGTTGCTTGCTGGCTGTTCTGGTTGGATGTTCTGGTTCGCAGCTGCAAGGGCATATGCCTTTCGTTGGATGAGGCGAGAAACGGTGTTCCACCCCGGTGCCCTACAATATATTCTCTTGTCGTGACACTCTACCACGTTGTACGGACAGAGTTTACTTGCCATTCTAGCCACGGAGAGGTCCCGAAATTTGGAAACGCTCCTCCGCTATCAAAACGCAATGTCGCGGCCATCCGTTCCGCTTTTGACCAGGCTCGGCGCGAGAATCGAGCTTGATCAAACAAGATTACCAGTCGCGACGGCGGGCTCGTCGTCTGTGGTTTTCCGTCTGACCCGGGATAGTGGTCCGAAACTCGCACTTCGCTTGCCGTTTCAGGAATCGCGAGCGGCCGAGTGGGCTGTGCGCTACGGCGCCCTGAACGGACTGGATCGGGGTGAGCTGGCCGCCCGGATATCTCCCTCGTTTGAAGTGTTCCGTCACGGAGTGAGTGTCGTTTCCGAGGCAGGGCACAATGCGGAACCGCTGACTGCACTCGTCAGCACATGGATAGAAGGACCGACCCTGATCGTGGCTGCCGATCGCGCGGCCAAGGCTGGCAAATCGCATATTCTGAAAGCGCTTGCTGGAGCGGTCCGCGATGCAGTGAACGAGGCACGCAAGGTCGGTTTCGTTCATGGAGACATAACGGCGCAGAACCTGATCGTCGGTAAAACCGGGCATATCGCCTTTGTAGATCTTGATACAGCGGCCTGGCCTGGATCCCCACTTGGTGTGGTGGGGTCCGGCACATCGGGTTATCGGCATCCGGCGGGGAGCGCTCCGACGGAAACCCGGGATGGCTTCGCCTTGCTCGTCCTGTACGCCTCGTTGATGGCGTTGGCTGAGAAGCCGGATCGTCGGAGGGAGTGGGGCGATCCGATTTCGATCAACGATGCGGCGCTGCTGCTTTCGGATTGGGATCTCGGATCGCCTGAATCCTCGGATGTGTTTCGAGCAGCAATGCGATCCGGCAATTCCGAGCTCGTCGGCATCTTCACAGCTCTGAAGCGAGTTCTGCATGAGGGTCCAATGTCGATCGAGCGGCATCTTTCGGTAATTCCGTCGATCGTGCCGCTCAGTTCGGAAGCGACTTCAGGCGACCAGTCGGATTCCTCCTGGGATTTGAACGCCGCTGTCCGCAGGGTCCGTACGCGGTTCGATGGTCGCGACGCTGAACCGGCTGTGACCATGGCTGTTGCAAAGGATCCGGATCATCCGACGTGGAACGCGTCGGCGTCGACTCCGCCGGTCCAGCACGATGATCGAACGATTGAAGTGATGCGAGCAGCACTGCGTCAGGCCGTGAACGACAAGAACGAGAGCGAGGTTGCACGTCTCTGGCTGAAACTGGCACGCGATCCGATTGCCAGAACGATGACACTGCAGATCGAGGAGTTGTACGCAACAACCTTTCGCGAGCGCATATTGCGGGAGCAGCAGCAGGGGCGTGATGGCCTGATTGTCTCGATTGGGGAAGAGGCTCAAATCCGCAGAATTCCATTACACATA
>JBBJOX010000294.1:0-3855 GCA_037724245.1 Thermomicrobiales bacterium
ACTTGACAGGAGAAGCGATCGGGATTACAACTGCGGTGATCATTTTCGCTATCGTGTTTGGTGCCGTGATTGCGCCACTCCTGCCACTGGCGATCGGCATTGCCGCGATCGCCGTTTCGCTGGCGGCCGTCGCCCTGATCGGGCAAATAGCGCCACAGCAAGTCTTCATTACCAACATCATTTCAATGCTGGGGCTTGCATTCGGCATCGACTATGCGCTCTTCATTGTCGATCGATACCGTGAATTCCGGTCCAATGGCTCGGAGCGACGCGACGCGATCGAACTGGCGGGGGCCACCGCCAGCAAGGCTGTTGTATTCTCGGCGGTAACGGTGATCTTCGCCCTGGCCGGACTCTGGATTGTTCCCAACAATGTCTTTCGATCCCTGGGCCTGGGAGCCGTCATCGTTGTCGCAGCCACGGTTCTCGTATCGCTGACGTTATTGCCGGCGCTGTTGAGTCTGGTTGGTGATCGCATCAACTGGCCACGCAGAGGCGTGGTCAGGGCCATGGGTACGTTGCGGTCGTCCGACGCCGATGCCTACCACGGGTTCTGGGGCCGTCTGGCGCAGATAGTAATGGCGCGGCCAATTGTCTCCGCCGTGCTGGCGACCGGGCTGCTGATTGCTACTGCCCTTCCCGTGCTGAACCTGAACACCGGCGTGTCTGCCGGAGGAGACGGATTGCCTCCCGGTAGCACGCGCGATGCCATAATCATTGTGGAAGACAAATTTTTAGGTGGAGCCATCGCACCGGTGAGAGTGGTGTTCGAGGGTGAGCGTGCCACGGTCGAACCGATCATCGCTGCGTTGACGACCTCGATCGATTCGACGGAGACATTCGTTCCGGTATCGCAACCGGTAATCTGGGATGCCTCAGGGTCTGTGGCGATTCTGACGGCGACCCTGGCGGTATAGTCGGACTCCAACGAAGCGTTCGACGCCGTTTCCTATTTTCGGAGTGACCTGATTCCATCCGCGATTGGCAGCGACTCTGGCATCGGAACCTGGGTGATCGGCGAGAGCGCAACGAGCCGCGACATGGCTGAGTTTCCTGCTGTTGATACTGGCCTTCCGATCGATCGTCGTTCCGTTCAGGCGATCGTGATGAATCTGCTGTCGACTGGAGCGTCGTACGGACTGATGGTTCTGGTATTTTCAGGAAGGGTTTCTGATCGATCTCTTCGGATTTCAGCGGTCACCCGTCATCGAGTCGTGGATTCCATTGATGCTGTTCAGCATTCTGTTCGGTTCGAGCATGGACTACCACGTGTTCCTGCTGAGTCGGATACGCGAGCACTTCGATCTGACTGTTCGCAATCGTGAATCGGTCGCAATCGGTCTGCGATCGACGGCGAGGATCATCACCGGAGCCGCGCTGATCATGGTTGCGGTGTTTGGCGGAATGTCCGCCGGACAGGTTTCCTCGCTGCAACAACTGGGATTCGGTCTCGAAGTCGCGGTCCTGATCGACGCAACAATGAATCGGTCGGTGCTTGTTACATCAACGATGACGTTGCTCGGGGAATGGAACTGGTATCTGCCATCGTGGCTGAACTGGCTGCCCGATCTCCGGATCGAAGGCGAAGATGCACACCGAACACAAGAAGAGCTTCCCGTGTCCGGCACGCTCAATCCATCGGCAGCCGACTAGATCCCGGAAACCGGTGCCCTGTTCCGAAACGGTTTACCAACGACAACACCGGTGAACAATGACGATCACCGTTGTTGTCGTATCTGCTATTTGCCGGAAGCGATGGCAGAGGCGGCCGCGATAGCAGACAGCGCAATCGGATCAGCTTCGGCTTCGAACGGTGGGAGTGACACGACCACCGCATCCTTCACGGCCTGCGCCGAGCGGATTTCCTCGAGCGCCTCATCCGGGATGTCGTCGTCGACACTCGTTACCATCATTGCCTCGGCACGTGGTGCATGGCGACCAACCTGCATACCCGCAACATTGACGTTGTAGCGACCCAGAATAGTCGCGACCCGCCCGATCACGCCTGGCTGGTCAGTGTGGTGCGTGATCAGCACATGACCGGCCAGCGGTCGCTCCAGCGAGAAGCGATCGACTTCGGTAATGCCTGCGTTGTTGCGATCCCAGGCCACAATCACGGTGTGACTTGACTCGCCACGGGATGCGAACTCAAACTGCGGAATAGCGATGTCATCATCCGACACCACCGTGATCGAGATGTTGATTCCGATGTCGCCTGCAACAACATTCGAGTTGACCGGTGTGACACGAC
Source organism: Thermomicrobiales bacterium (assembly GCA_037724245.1). Lineage (GTDB taxonomy): Bacteria > Chloroflexota > Chloroflexia > Thermomicrobiales > UBA6265 > JBBJOX01. The sequence goes on from JBBJOX010000294.1 coordinate 2,252, forward strand.
GTCCCAGCCAACGCTGAAGCGCCTCGCCGAGGGCGGCACCAAGCGCGTGTTCGGCAATATCATGTGCAACTTGACCACGCACAGTCAGTCGAATGGCATCGGGAACTGTTGGCGAGAGCACTGCCAACAGCTTGCCGGCCGCGCCCGCGACTGTGGTCAGGCGGCGAAGAGTTGGTGCCTCAAGCGATGCAGGTGGAAGGTTTGCCGCGTTGGGCACAGTCTCACCGCGGAGCGCGGCGATGGTTGTTGTGCTGATGACGCGACCAACTGCTTCCAGCGCTTCCTCACTCGAACCGCCGATGTGAGGTGTGACGATGACATTGGCGAGCCCGAAGAGCGGGCTTTCGCGGGTGGGTTCCGCTGGAAAGACATCGACGCCAGCGGCCCCGATATAACCACTTCGGATGGCCGCAGCCAGTGCATGTTCGTCGACTACTTCACCTCGGGCGACATTGAGCACGATCGCGCCTGGTTTCAACCGGACAATCGATTCCTGGTTCAGCAGATGGTGCGTCTGATCAGTTGAAGGTACGTGGAACGTGACGACATCAGATGCCGAAAAGAGATGATCCAGTTCAACTGATTCGACGCCAAGCGCATCGAATCTGGAGGGATCGATGAATGGATCGTGCGCGATCACGTGCATCTCGAACGCCTTGAGTCGAGTGGCAACGATGCTGCCGACACGACCAAGCCCAACGATGCCCACCGTTCGACCCTTAAGATCCACCGGTTTCATCTTCTTGCGTTCCCAGCGTCCGGCGTGGGTGGATTCGTTGGCGTGAATCAATTGTCGGGTGATCGCCAAAAGCAACGAAATCGTGTGTTCCCCCGCTGATACCGCATTGGCTCCTGGCGCATTGAGCACCAACACGCCGGCACGGGTGGCGGCATCCAGATCGATGTTGTCGATACCGGCTCCAGCACGGGCGACAACCTTGAGTTTGGGTGCGGCGGCGAGAATCTCTGCGGTAACCTGAGTTTCGCTACGGACAACCAACGCATCGGCTTCAGGGAGTACCCTCAGTAGTGCGGGAATGTCCGTACCATCGACATCGATCACTTCGGCGTCAACTGCAAGATCCGCTCGAGCCCCGGAATGAATGTTGTCGCTCACAACAACCAATGGCCGAACTGACTCATTCCTATTGAGAATTGGTGGGAGTGTTGCAGCAACGCTTCGTCGCTGTGGCGATCGATCACGGACTCGGGTCAGTGTTTCGAGAATTTCCGGAAATCCACCGACCTGATGGATCAGATCATCGCCGGAAACCTCCATCGTGTTTCCCGGATCGATCAGGAAGCATTCGACGCCACCGGCAGCGTAGTTACGGGCGTGCCGTTCGCTGTCCTCGATTGCGAATGAACACCCCTGACGTCGGGCAACGAGCATCTTTTCGTCGGCGAACAGAACATTGCAAACCGGGAATCCATGTCGCTTGAGCCAGGCGAGAGTCATTGCGGCAGCAGTCTCGGGACGTGCTGTCAGTATCAGGGCGTTTCCTTCGCCAAAGAGGCCGATCAGGCGCTGGAGGAATTCGCGGGCACCGGGTGCGGGCTCGAGTTGCGATGCCGGGCCGTCCGGGCTGTAAACCCATTCCCGA
>JBBJOX010000295.1:0-3851 GCA_037724245.1 Thermomicrobiales bacterium
ATCTCGTAGTGGGCGCGGATGTCGAGCAGATTGCCCAAAGCGAGCCCGGACAGTTCCTGATTTCGATTCCGATTTTCGTCGACGTCACGGCCAGCCGTACCGAGGTTCGCTACCACGCCGCCTACCTTGCCGCACCATCTGGCAATGGCTATGCACTGATCAATCTTGATACAGGAACAGTGGTCGCCGTTCCACTTGAAAGACTGGATTTCATCGCTGCCGATCCGGCCGGGGTGTTGCTCCTGCTGCGACAGTCAGAGGGCTCATCATCGATCAACGTCACTGTCGCGGTGCCGACAGGTGCGGTTGACGTCCTGCCCGATGGGACAACGGAACCGACAGTTCCCGGTGACTGGGATCGGTCGATTTTCGCGACGCGAATCGGGCGATCCTGTACCGGCATCTCACCGCAGCAAACCTATATTGCGTGCTTCAAGGATCCGACGTTGGCCAAGTATCTGGCTGGTGACTGGCAAATCGACATCCGACGGTACGGTGTCTACGAATCCCATCGCGAAATCTATCGGGGCGCAGGGGCGCAACCTGTTTTTGGTTTCACGCTCGATGATTCCTGGCTATATTTTCAGAATGAAACCGGTGTCTGGCGCGAACCAATGAGTCTCGATATGTTCGATTAGGCATAAGGTATCTCGTTCACCCTCCGATCGAAATACCAGTCGCTGTGCGGTTTCGCTAATGTGATCCGGGTTCATTTGGGCTCACCGTATGATCGAATTGAGATAGACATCCACGGTTTGCGAATTATTTCACAATCACGTAACGTTCCTGCGGCTCCAGCGTTGTAGGATGGTAGGGATATGAGCAAGGGCTCCGTATCTCGACCACGACCAACGTTCCACGAGCTCAGGCTCACGTGTTCAGTGAAACCAAGATGCCATGAATGTCCCAACCTTTCTGCTGATTCTGATCATCGCCTTGACCTGGGCAAGACTGTTACGTCCCGTTCACAAGACGGTCGAAGGAAACACGCTGCGCGTAGCGGCGTTGCCGCTCCTTGCGAAAATCCGGATGCACAGTGTCCTGTCGCTGGTGGCGCTGGTTTTCGCGACCGTTGCCGTGGCTATTGATACGCTCACGTGGTCGATGTTGCTGCTGCCAATCCTCTCGACCGTCCTTCTGCTGGCGATTCCGGTGAAGTACACGATTACCGATCAGGGCATCCGACTGGGATGGACCGGATTTCGCCGATGGACCGAGTTTGCCGGGGTGCGACGAACTCGTTTCGGCGCGCGCCTGCTGGGCGTGCATCGGAAACGAGGCATGAATATCTGGCTGTCTGGTTCACGTGGAGACGACGAGTTCCTGCACTTCCTCCGTCAGACGCAGAAGTACGCCTATAAAGGGCAGTTCGGCATTGTTCCGGACGCTGTCAGTGGCGGTTCATCACACGCTACCGTCTCGCAACCTAAGATCGCAGCGTTCACCACCATCGACGGAATCTAATAACCGATCAGTCCTCGGCAAGTTTCATCCCTGACTGTCGATTCCAGCAAACACATCGGTGGTCACAGAGTTCGTCTCTGCTGATGTTTTCGAGCAGGAGACATGAGGTCAGGGATCCTTCGCAGGCTCAGGACCGGCTCTGCCACTGACTCTACGAAAAACCCGGGAATTCGAGATCTGCTCAGGTCTCGATGAGGTCGAGGGCGAGCATGGACGCGTTGACGATCTGGTCGGCGTCGATGCCGACCTTGTGATAGACATCCCGACGAGAGCCGGATTGGCCGAATTCGTCTACCCCGAGCGGCACCACCGGAACACCCCAGGCGCTGCCGAGGAAGGCGAGTGAATGCGATGCACCGTCCTGAACGGTGACGATGGGTGCGCGGCGCTCGCCTCGCGGGATCAATGTTTCCAGATGACCCAAATCGAGAGGCGCGTGCGCGTTCCGCATCTGAACCCGACGCGCGTCGCGAATCGATGCGTAGAGCTTGTTGGCACTGGTCACGTTGATCACGTTGGCAGCGATTCCTTCGTCATGAAGTCGTTTCGCCGCCTCGATCGCTTCAGGAATCATGATGCCACCGGAGGCGATATGGACCACATCACGGGTCGGCAGATCGGGCGTGGCAATCGTACGATCGACAATCCGGTAGCCGCCCGCCAGAACCTGGCGCCGCAGTTCCTGTTCACCGATGCGTGCGATCGCTTCATCGAGGAGTGTTTGATCGACCGGCTTGGTGGATAGTCGCAGGTAACTCGACATGCCGTGAACACGGTCGATACAGAGGCGAATGGCTTCGAGCATCACCCAGTCGACCTCCCGCGCAAACGTTGGTTCATAGAACACGAGATTCGGCAGTTCGATTCCGAGCGATGGCGTCACCGTGCTCTGATGCGCCCCCCCTTCCGGGCTCAGGGAAACGCCGGCCGGTGTTCCAGCGAAGATCATCTTCGCGTTGATATAGAGTCCGTAAATCAGGGCATCGAGACCACGGCAGACGAATGGATCATAGACAGTGCCGATCGGAATCAACGGCTGTCCATTGAGCTCTTCGGACAGTCCGAACTGGCTGAGCGCCATGAACAGATTCATCTCTGAAATGCCGAGTTCGATGTGCTGGCCGGCCGGTGATGGCTTCCATTGCAACATGCGCCGAGCAGTGTCCTCGAAATCGTGGGATTCTTCCTGCGAGAACACACCAACCTTGTTAATCCAGCCGGCCAGGTGGGTCGACGTAGCGACATCGGGCGACATCGTGACCACGCGCTCGCCAATCTGCGGGATTTCGCTGATGCGCAGCAAGGAGCGACCGAACGCCTCCTGCGTCGAGGTCAGTTTCGGATTCCGTGAATCGAGTTCAAGCGGAATTTGCGCGTCTGCGAGACTGAAAATGGCCGATCGCTGGACTGATCGCGACGCCACCGCCAGACACACATCGGCGGCAGTAGTTCCTGAATCGAATGTGGCCCATTCGTCATCGGCAGGGACGGCGAACTGTTCTCGCAGGATGTCCATCTGATGGTTGGTCAGCAGTTGCGAGTGGTTCAGCGGATCACCTGCGATTGGCAGCCCCCACCCCTTGACGGTGTAGGCAAAAATCACTACCGGCTGATTCTGCACCCGATCGGCCCGATTGAGAACCTGAATCAGTTTTGGCAGATCGTGTCCGCCGAGGTTGGCAGTCAACGCCTGCAGTTGATCGTCCGGAATCTCGGAGACGGCTTCGAGAATTGCCTGACGGCGCGCCCGGTCGGCGACATCGGCCAGCCGCCTGCGGAGTTCGGTTCCGTTCTCGACCCGAATCAAGGCCTGGTATTCCTCGTTCGACATCTCGTCGATACGATCGCGCAATGCCTGGCCGTTCGGCCCGTTCATAACGGATTCGAGCCAGGTACCGTATTTGGCCTCGAGCACTTCCCAGCCCGCTCCGGCAAAGAGTCGCTTCAGCTGGGCGGCCTTGATTCCGGGAATGACCCGGTCGAGGCTCTGCCGATTCAGATCCACGATCCAGATAACATTGCCGAGATCCTGAATCGCGTTCTCAGCAACGGTTTCCCAGACATTGCCCTCATCGAGCTCGGCGTCGCCAAGCAGGGCAACAAAGCGATCGGCGGTGACATCGTTCCATTTCAGCTCTGCGTACTTGCTGGCAAGCGCCGCGAACACAGGCGCAACGGCACCGAGACCGACGGACCCAGTCGAGAAATCGACCGGATCGGGATCCTTGGTGCGAGACGGATAGCTCTGCAAGCCTCCGAACTCGCGCAGGGTGGTCAGGTACGACTTGTCGAGGCGACCGAGCAGGTATTGGCAGGCATGGAACACGGGCGAGGCATGCGGCTTGATCGACATGCGATCGCCGGATTGAAGAAAGTGGAAGTAGAGG
>JBBJOX010000296.1:0-3827 GCA_037724245.1 Thermomicrobiales bacterium
TCGAGCCCTGGACCATGGTTCGGATGGCACGGATATCGACTGGATGGACATGGTCGATATCCACTCACCATCACTTGCAATGCGCCCAAGCGAAGGTTGACGACGTTCGCATCGGGGAAATGTCTGGCCTGCATGCCAGAGACGTGACGCACTGGTCGTCGATGTACTCAGGAGGGAAGGCGCGGTGCGCTCCGCTACCAATATTTCGTCGCCTCGGGGACGGATTCGAACGTTAGCTTTGGCAACAACCATCGCACTGGGAACGCTGTTTCCTTCGATGTCGGCAGTTCTGGCGCAGGACGAGGGATTCTCGGTATCAGATATCCAGGAGTTGAGTGGTGTCACCGCCATCGTCTCTGGCAGCGACAATGGACTTCGTCTTCGAAGTGACGCTGCGTACGACTCCGAAATCATCGAGACGCTGATCGATGGAACAGTCGTGACATTGCGGATCGATGCGGTCGATACCGTTCTCGAGCCAGATGGATCGACTCGCTGGTGGCCGGTAACAGCTAACGGAAACGATGGTTGGGTATCCGGGTTCTATCTGTCGGCTACTGATGAAGCAGTAACCGAAACGGCAGCGACATCAGATATGGAAGTTGAGGCTGATTCGGAAGCATCGGTTGACACTTCCACGGCCGCGACGAACGCGTTTACGTTCGACGGTGAGTCGCTTGTCGGGGCGACTGCGCTGGTGCACGGAGCTGGTGGCTCGGTGAATCTTCGCACCGCACCTTCTTCGAGTTCCGAGCTTGTGACGACGCTCTCTGATGGCGCAGTTGTTGATCGTCGGGTTGATTCGCTGGATACGGTGGTCGAGGGTGACATCCGCTGGTGGCCGATTTCGATTGGTGGATTCGACGGCTGGATTTCAGGCGAATTCCTCGTTGCCAACAATGGCGACACTCCCGACACCACTCCTGATGAAGAAAGTGCCTCCTCCGACGGATCCTTCTCTGCAGGCAGCTTCGTCGTGACGTACACAGGAGATGGCGAAGGCGTCTTTCTCCGTGCCGGAGCGGAACTAGCTGGTGAGTTCCTGTTGCTGCTGAGCGAAGGTTCTGTGGTCCAGATTATGGAAGGACCAGTTTCCTTTACAGACAGCGAGGCTGGCTGGTTCAAGGTGACAACAGGTGACGTCACGGGATTCGTTGATGGTGATTTGTTGCGAGACGCCGATCAGCCAGTCAGCGAGCCCGACACGGCGACGGAAGTTGCCTTCTTTGCCGGAGATTTCGCTTCGGTGGAAACAGCCACCGTTGCCGGTGCCCGCATTCGTGCAGGCGCGTCTCCCGAGTCGGATCGCATCGGGTTCGTTCCTGAGACCGGTCTGGTAGAAATTCTCAGTGGCCCGGCTTCATACGATTCAAGTGATCGCGGTTGGTACGAGGTACGTTTCGACGGAGTTACAGGATTCGTGGATGGCGACCTGTTGGTCCGGGCGGCGCCGCCAGTCGTTAAGGAACCAGTGGCCGAAACACCAGTCGTCGAAACGCCAGCTCCAGCTCTGGCCCCGGCCGGTACCTTCTCGGCGGGCGATGCAGTCGTTACAGATTCACAAACCGGTGTTGGCGTCAATGTGCGCGTGATGCCGGGGATCGAATCGGAACGGGTCGGATTTCTGGCAGATCTGAGCTCGCTGAGTATTGTCGAGGGACCTTCGCAGGATACCGAACTGGCTTCCTGGTACAAGGTAACCAACGGTGATCTTGAAGGATGGGTGGCTGGCGAATTCCTGCAGCGCGCTAAAGATGCTGCAGTTTTTGAGGAACCAGCAGCTGCAGTCCCGGTTGTCGAAGAGGCCGCACCACGGTTCATCGTGCCGCTCGAAGGTTATCGGGTATCCCAGAACTTTGGATGTAGCAACCTCAGTTTCTACACCTTCAATGAAGCATTCGGATGTAACATCCACGACGGTATCGACCTGGCTGCGCCTTCGGGCACCACACTCCGCGCATCTGCCGATGGCACGGTTGTGTTCTCCGGCTGGTGTGATTGTGGACTCGGGTTCTACGTCGAGATCGATCACGGCAATGGCATCAATACGGTCTATGGACATATGGAGAGCCAGCCACCTGTTTCGGTCGGCCAGGTGGTTTCGCAGGGTGAGGCGATAGGACCTCTAGGGAGCACTGGGCTTTCGACCGGGCCACATGTTCACTTCATGTTCCGGGTCGATGGCAATGTCGTGAACCCGAGAGACTACATCGACTTCCCATAACTCAGCAGTAGTATTTTTGAAATGCCCGGATCGCGCAAGCGGTTCGGGATTCTTTTGTCTGGAATCAGGACATCAGATGTCCGGCGGTTGCCCTGGCGTGGAGAGCATAAAGAACACGACGTGAGGAGATGAGTTCCGTTCTGGATAATCGTGAGGAGAGCGATGAGCCATTTTCCAGTTCCCGGCAGAAACCTCTTTACCGGAGCGATTCCGGCCCCGGGATCAGGTCCGCAGCAGTGGGCCGGTGCACCCAGTGCTGTTCGGATGGACGACGGCAGTTTCGTTCTCACTTACCGGCGGCGCAGTAGTGGTGACGGGATCGTAGTTGTGACATCGCGAGACGGAGAGCCCTTCGACACCGAGCTGGAAATCGGGAAAGAGCAAATGGATTCAGCAATGATTGAATGGCCGGCGTTGGCCCGTTTGCCAGATGGACGTTGGCGGATGTACACGAGCTAGGCAACTGGGGACCGTCTCTTCTGGAAGATTGGTCTGCTGGAATCAGACTCCCTCACCGGACTCGCCAGCGCAAAACACCAGTCGATGTTCGATAGTGATGCTACGACCATGTTTAAGGATCCCGTCATCCGGTTTAACGGATTTGTCTGGAAAGCGTGGATTTGCTGCCATATTCAGGACGAGAACGATGAATGGGACGGCATGGCGACCGCCTACGCGACACGCCGGAATGGCAAAGCCTGGAACTGGCCTGACCATGTGCTGATGGGGCGTCAAGGAACATGGGATGCACGTGGCGCCCGCGTTACGTCGGTATTGCCACATGGGCGTGTGGCCTATGACGGACGGAGGAACGCGTCCGAAAACTGGTTCGAGAAAATCGGTCTGGCCGTCCCTCAGGCAGATTCCAGTGCGTTGCAATCGATATCTGATGTTCCTGTCTCAATAGCACGCTATCTTTAGGTCCTGCCACTCCGGGATGGAGGCTATCGCCTCTTCTAAGAGCAGGTACTGGACGATGAAAGTCACGAACTACGAACAGGGTTGGTCCCAGCCGGATGACTGCGAGCATTGCGTGCAGGCGGGACTTGCGGATAATGAACCAATCAGAATCCGCGTTTCATGAGGAGCTACACCAACGCCATGGCGGCACCCGCAACCCTGACGACACCCGTATCCACCGAGCTCGAACCATTTGTTTCGAACGATGCCCTGATCTTTCTCGGGAATCTCCACCGCGAATTCGATCAACGTCGGGTGAATCTGCTGAACCGGCGTGTTGAGCGTCAGAAGGGGCTGATGGACGGTGGCAAGCTCGGATTTCTCGGCTCGACCACCGATGTCAGGACCGGAGACTGGACAGTTGCTGCAGCACCTGCAGATCTGAACGATCGGCGAACCGAGATTACCGGACCCTGCGATCGAAAAATGGTGATCAATGCGCTCAATTCCGGAGCCAAGGTCTTTATGGCCGATCTGGAAGACGCCTCCTCGCCCACCTGGTTCAATGTGATCGACGGTCAGCGCAATCTGCACGATGCCGTTCGGCGCACGATAACGTTCGATAACCCGGATGGCCGTGTCTATACATTGAATGAGGTGACGGCGACGCTGGTGGTTCGACCACGCGGCTGGCATCTGACAG
>JBBJOX010000297.1:0-1648 GCA_037724245.1 Thermomicrobiales bacterium
CCCGGCCCGGGTTTCCACGAACCAGGTCGTTGACTTCGCGCCAGGCATCGTCGTCGATCTGGAAACTGGCATCACCTTCATTTGCCAGGCTGGCGGCCAGGCGCTGCTGGATCAGGTTGGTGATATCGTCTGCCTCGAACGGTTCGATCTCGGATGCGAAGCCAACGAGCGCAGCCAGCGATTGACGCCGGGTCACACGATCGGCGAGATCGGGATCGCCAAAGAGTACAATCGACGCCGGAGCATCGGTCAGAAGCGAGCGCAGGATCTCCAGTTGCGAGCCGGTGAAGTTGGCCGAATCGACAAGCAGCAGCGGTCGCTGCCCGGCGTCGACGATCTGGCCGAAGCGCTGGCGAATCCCGGCCTGCAGTTCGAGCCCGGTGCGACCGACCGGAGTCCCCGCGAACGCGATCAGGATGTCCTTGAGCAGTTGCGCATCGGAACGTCGCGCGCCCTGATCGGCCACCGTCGCCAGCCGCGTCGTGTTGTCGTTCGCCACAACACGCTGGGCCTCGAGGAAGAGTCTGGTTTTGCCACTGCCGGTTGGTCCGGTAACGAGCGCCAGGGATCCGCCGGGCTGTTCCTGCCACCACTCGGTCAGGAGATCGAGCACCATCGTTTGCCCGGACGCTTCGATGAATGGGCCACCGGCCGGATCGTCGGAAAAGGGATTCGTCAGAAAGCCGAGGCTGGAAAAGATTGATTCCTGACCTGTGCTCGCGGCTGGGGGTCTCTCTTCTAATGGAAAGAGCGGTGGTCGCTGATCGTTATCGATCATCGGTTACCGCCGATCGCTGATCAGTCATCGCTGACCTCCGCCTGATCCTGATCGGGAAGCCGACCAAGGCGGGAACGGATGGCCCGGATGCTGACACCGGATTGACGCCAATCGATGACCTGCCGCAACCGGGCCAGCTCGATGTCATCGAACAGCAGGTAACCGCTTTCGGTACGGGCGGTGGGGACGATGATCGCTTCCCGCAGGTAGAAATCGAGATGGGTGCGGGTCAGGCCGGTAGCGGCGCGGAGATCGCTGGTCATGAAGAACCGGCGGAGCGATGTCGTGTCGGATGGGCGAACAGAGTCCTCCGTGGCCGGTGTCTGGCTGGTGAGGCTGGATTGGATGTTGGCGGGATCCTGGCTCATGACGTTCCAGACTGGCTAGCAAACTACTCTGCAATTGCATAGTGTTTATGATAGCGGCTATCCACCTCCCCGTAAAGTGCTTGTGCATGTCACACCGTATGCAGGTTCGTCGTGGGCGTACAGCATGCGAACGCGACCAGCCGCCGGATCTGCGCCGGGTTACTCAATCACCCCCCGCATCCTGGGTTCCCGCAGCGAACGCAGGCTCCGGCATCCGGTCTATACTTCCGAGGTGTACGGTCGTTGGCATCGGAGCCAGTTTCTGCGACCGAATGCATTGATTCGCAACCAGCAGCACGCACATTTGGGTGCACGTGCGCAGTACAATCCGCGTCCACCACGTCCTTTACATCACCCTGTGTGGACGATTCGGATTCAGAAAGGAAACGGGAAAACTCGCCCATGGAGCCACGACCCCAGCGACCCCGTTCAAACGCGGGACAGGGCCAGAACCAAGGCGGACACCCTTCGGGACGTTCGGGATCACCTTCCCAGGGTCAAT
>JBBJOX010000297.1:1658-3827 GCA_037724245.1 Thermomicrobiales bacterium
CCGAAGGCTATGTCGACGGGTTCGAGGACCAGACGTTCATCGCTCCACCCCGAACCGATTACGACTACAGCCCGCTCGATCTGGCACCTCCGGGTCAACGCCGCCGTCGCCAGTTTGTTGCTGCCGCGGTTGGTGCCTTGGCCGTCCTGATGGTGGTTGCCGTGGCAGTGCTGGGCTATCTCCTCTTTGGAGACGATGACGACGATCCATCGGTCGATGTTGCCGCCCTCGCCACAGAAAATGCGGCCACGCGAGCCGCCCTCGACGCCCAATCGACAACCATCGCTGATGCCGGTGCTGCGCAAACGGCAGCTGCGGGTGGTGAGTCCGTGCCGACCGAGGCACCGGCCGATGGTGAACCGACCGAGGCACCGGCCGAAGGCGAACCGACCGAGGCACCGGCCGATGGTGAACCGACCGAAGCACCAGCCGAAGGCGAACCGACCGAGGAAGGTGCCGAGGCTGAACCGTCAGAAGAAGGCGTAGCATCCGGAGGACCGACGACAGCCGATCTCGAAGCGCTGCTTCCAGGCGACGATGTGATTCCGGCGCAGCTCGATGCCGTTGCCGAAAGCGATCTCGATATCGATGCGGTCGTGGTCGCGCTCGGATCCAGCCGAACTGTCGAGCAGAATCTCGAACTATGGGGTTGGTCCGGCAATGTCGGACGAACCTGGACACCGTCCGATCCCGAGGCGCTCGAAGCCGGCGCGACCTCGAGCCTCGCGATCAGCATCCACGGGTTCCAGGATACCGATTCCGGTGCAGAGGCCCTGACGTTCTACTCCGATGTTTTCGTGGCGTCGGTCGAAGGAACGGAAGAAGGAACAGACCCGGGACTCGGTGACTCCTCACGAATCCTGACCTCGACCGATGAAAGTGGCGGTATCGTGGTCGCCCTTTACGTGCAACAGGGCAATGTCCTCTATCGCTTTGGCGGTTACGCCCCATCCGGCGGTGATCCGACAGAGGATGTGATCGCGCTGGCGACGGCAACGTTGCCGGCTGGAGAATAACCACCATGTTCAACCGGGACAACGCGGTCGGGTTCATCATGCTCGGTGCCTGCGCCGTGGTTGCCGTGTTCATGCTGATCGCGATCCAGACCGGCGAACGCCCCGAGCTGAATCTGAATCCGGTTGTCAGCATCGCCCTGGGTGTCATCTTCTTCGTACTGGTGATCTTCGGAATGTTTCGCAATCGCATTTCGGGAAAATCTTCGGGTGGAGGCCGGCAATGGCCCGATCCGCAAACGGGACGACCGCGCAAGAGCCTCTGGGACCGCCTTCGCGGCCGCTAGCACAAGCACGCAAACCCGTGTATTCGTAGGGGGTTCCTTCATGGGATCCTTCGGAACCGCAACCCGCCGACAAGAAACGCCGTATGCAACGCCCATCGCCGGGCCAGATCATCCTGATCACGGGCATCATGGCTTCCGGCAAATCGAGTGTCGCCCAGGCGCTGGATCGCCATGCGGAAGCGTGCTGGAGTCGGGACGTTCCGGTGTCCGAATGAATCTCCTCTTGAACGAAAACACCCGCCCGAGAATATTTCCCGGGCGGGTGTTTTTTGTTCTCGAGGTGTATCGGAGGATCAGGGCTTGGTTTGACGCAATCTCCAGACGATACCGCCACCGACCACGATCAGAAGGGCAGCCGCGCCACCGAGGATCAGGGCAGCGGAACTGGAATCATCGTCGCCACTTTCCGGATCCTCGACGACAGGATCAGGCGCCGTGGTCCCGGTCGGTTCAACCGTTGGTTCAGCCGTCGACGCGTCAGTTGGTGCCGGTGTCTCGGTTGGCGGGACCTCAGTAGGTGCAGCCGTCGGTTCCGGGGTCTCGGTTGGGATCGCAGTTGGTTCCTCAGTCGGTGCCGTCGTTGGCTCCGGGGTCTCGGTTGGAACGGCGGTTGGTTCCTCAGTCGGGACTTCAGTCGGTGCCGTCGTTGGCTCCGGGGTCTCGGTTGGAACGGCGGTTGGTTCCTCAGTTGGCGGGACTCCCGTTGGTTCTATGGTCGGTTCCGGTGTCTCGGTTGGAACCGCCGTTGGCTCCGGGGTCTCTGTCGGGACAGCCGTTGGTTCCGGTGTCTCGGTCGGGACAGCCGTAGGTGTCTCGGTTGGCGGGACCTCGGTCGGTGCAGTCGTTGGTTCCGGGGTCTCTGTCGGGAC
>JBBJOX010000298.1:0-3816 GCA_037724245.1 Thermomicrobiales bacterium
GTCCATCATCATGCAGTTGATGACGCCGATCATTCCTCGGCTCAATGAACTGTCTCAGGAAGGCCAGGGTGGCCGAAACAAGATTAACCAGTACACCCACTACCTGACGGTGCCGCTGGCCCTGCTTCAGGGATATGGTCAGGCGCTGCTCTTTTCGCAGCAGACAAATTCCCAGGGCGAGCCGCTGATTGGTGGGTTTGGACTGTTCGATCGCGAGACGGCGCTGCCGACCATCGCGATTCTCGCATCGATGACAGCAGGCACCATGGTGCTGGTCTGGATCGGCGAACTCATAACCGAGAACGGGATAGGTAACGGAACCTCGATCATTATCTTTGGCGGTATCGTCGCGTCGCTGCCGTCTTCAGTTGGTCGGTTGGTGTCCGGATCCTCATTCAGTTCAAATGTGATTGGTACCGCGCTCTTTGTGGCGATCGGCATCATTACGGTCGTCGGAGTCATTCTCATCAATGAGGGGCAACGGCGAATCCCGGTTCATCATGCAAAACGGGTTCGTTCCGGTCGCGTTTACGGTGGAACCACCACCAACATCCCGCTCAAGGTCAACAGCGCCGGGATGATTCCGCTGATCTTCGCGGTCAGCATCATGGTCTTCCCTGGCATGGTAGCGAGTTTCCTTGAGGCATCCAGTCGGGAATGGGTTGTCGACGTCGCACGAAATATCCGGCTCTGGCTGAGTCCAAATACGGTGCCGTATAACATCGTCTACTTCTTCATGGTGGTCGGATTTACGTTCTTCTACACCATGGTCGTGTTTCAGCAACAACGGATTCCGGAGTCTCTGCAAAGGCAAGGCGCATTCGTACCAGGAGTCCGGCCGGGTCGTAACACGGCGGTTTACCTGCAACGAGTGCTGACCCGAATCACGATCGTTGGTGCGCTCTTCCTCGGAATTGTTGCCATCCTGCCGTTCATTGCTTCCCGGGCAACCGGTGTGCAGGCATTGCAACTAAGCGCAACGTCGTTGCTGATCGTGGTCGGTGTTGCAATCGATACGATGAGGCAGCTCGAGGCACAACTGATGATGAGGAACTACGAAGGCTTCATCAATTAGGGGTGGGCGCGTATGCGCGCCCACCCGCACTCTTTCGATCCTCGGTCACTCCCAATTCAGCGTGCAAAAGGTTTCATCGTGTTCGTGATTCTGATGGGAGCGCAGGGTTCCGGTAAGGGAACCCAGGCGGCACTCCTCGGACCAAAACGAAAACTCGTCAAGATCGCAACGGGAGATCTTTTCCGGGCAGCAATCACCGCCCGGAGCGAACTCGGCCTAGAAGTTGAAGCTATTCTGGCTCGTGGCGATCTTGTTCCTGACGATCTGACGAGCAACATCGTTAGGGAACGGGTTGCATCGATCGTGGCCGACCGTGATTCCAGCGACGCAGTTGCGGGTGCCCTATTCGATGGCTTCCCACGCACCGAATCCCAGGCTCGGTCTCTGGACGATATGCTGACCGGGCATGGCGAAACGGTGACCGCGGTTGTCGAGATCGATGTTCCGAGGGAGATCCTGATCGAACGTCTCTCGGGACGGCGCGTCTGCGACTCCTGCGGCGCCGTGTACCAGCTGCAAACGTCGCCTCCTGTCGTGGCCAAGGTTTGCGACCGCGACGGTGGCAACCTGATCCAGCGCGACGACGATCAGCCCGAGGCGATTGCGCGACGGCTTGAGCATTACGACCGGCAAACTGCTCCGTTGCTCGCGTATTACGGCGAACGTAATCTCGTGTTCAAGGTCGATGGAAATCAGTCCGTCGACGAGGTGGCTCTCGACATCGAAGGCATCCTGGCCAGTCTGGAGATCAATCAGGTATGGCGATAGGCATCAAGAACCCACGTGAGATCGAGCGAATGCGCGCGGCGGGCGATGTCGTCGCCATTTGCCACCAGCGAGTCGAGGCAGCGATAGGTCCAGGCGTGACGACGGCCGATCTCGATACCCTGGTACGTGACACGATCCGGGAACATGGCGCTGTATCCAACTTCTTCGGTCACCAGGGATTCCAGGGGTACATTTGCGCCTCGATCAATGATGAAATCGTGCATGGAGTTCCCGGTCCGAGAGCACTTCAGGATGGCGACATCATTTCCGTTGACATCGGTGCGATCGTCGAAGGCTGGCACAGCGACTCCGCATGGACGTATGGAGTTGGCGTTATTGGCGAGGATGCACGTCGGTTGCTCATCGATGCGGAAGCCAGTCTGCTCAAAGGTATCGAGGAAGCCAGGGTGGGCAATCGGACCGGGGCCATTGGCCATGCTGTCGAATCGTCCCTTGCCCCGTTGCGCTACGGCATTATTCGCGAATACGGTGGACACGGCATTGGCCGACAGATGTGGGAAGAGCCACACATAGCCAACTTCGGTGAGGCATCCGGCGGAGTGCTGCTTCGCGCTGGCATGGTGCTGGCGATCGAGCCGATGGTAACCCTTGGTGGTGAAGCAACCCGCGTGCTGGATGATAACTGGACGATTGTTACGCGGGATGGCTCGCTGGCAGCACATTTCGAACACACCGTTGCGATAACTGCCGATGGGCCATTGATCTTGACGCCACGCCTGGTTTCAGTGGTACACTAAGCGCTTGTGGCGCATGTCAGAAGACATGCGCTATCCGCGTGCGCGCCCGATGAGACATGCCAGCGGATAGCCCGGACGAGGCGACAATCGCCCCTGGGCGTGAGATTAACGCGAAATCACACTACCGTGAGGTAGTGACATGAGCCGAAAACCCGGCAAGGTCGGGAGAGCGGATCAAGGACTGAAGGGCGACAAGGTAGATGAAAGTATCGGCATCAGTCGGCAAACGTTGTGAGAAGTGTCGCATTATCCGGCGCAAGGGTATTGTCCGGGTAATCTGCACCAATCCTCGACATAAGCAGCGACAGGGTTAGGAATCGCGACCAGGTTGGTCGGGTGCGGCATGGTTCCGTCACATCATGTGGCGACCAGTGCGAGGAAGATAAATGGCTCGAATCTCAGGCGTCGATCTGCCCCGTGAAAAACGCGTGGTTATCGGGTTGACATATGTTTTTGGAATTGGTCTTCACACCAGCCAGTCGCTCCTCGAGCGAACCGGTATCAGCGAGGACACTCGGGTTCGTGATCTGACAGACGAAGAAGTCGGACGCTTGCGCGAGATTGTTGACAAGGAAATGCGGGTCGAGGGAGATCTTCGACGCGAAGTCGCGATGAACATCAAGCGGCTGATCGACATCGGATCGTATCGCGGACTTCGTCATCGACGCGGTCTTCCGCTTCGTGGTCAGCGCACTCGCACCAACGCCCGAACACGGCGTGGGCCGAAGCGGGCCATTGGCGGTCGCAAGAAGTAACGCCACGACGGCTCCATGAAGTCGCAACCGGACCATTATTCCGGCGCTGCGCACAACGTATTACGACAGACAAGGACCAGCAATGGCAGAACGCAAACGCGCGGCAGGTCAGGGAAAAGGCAAAACTCGAGTACGACGACGGGATCGTAAGAACATCCCTCGAGGCAAGGCCTATATTCAGGCCACATTTAATAACACCATTGTCACCCTCACCGATCCAACCGGAAACGTGATTGCCTGGTCCAGCGCCGGAGCCAATGGCTTCAAGGGTTCCCGCAAGAGCACCCCGTTCGCTGCCCAGATGACAGCTGAGGCTGCTGCCCGGCGCGCCCAGGAGCACGGCCTGAGACAGGTCGATGTCTTCGTGCGCGGTCCGGGATCCGGTCGTGAGATGGCCGTCCGCTCATTGCAGTCGAGCGGAGTCATGGTGATCTCGATCACCGACACAACGCCGGTGCCA